>CAMDPK010000011.1 GCA_945904015.1 Candidatus Kuenenia stuttgartensis
CCGATTTCTTTAGCCATCAGAGATTCCGCAGACAGCCGACTTTTCCAATCAAACGGCGCGTACCTACGGCTGTGTGATTCCTGGCCAAGTATTGTGTCTCACTTGGCCAAGTATTGTGTCCCAAATGACAGGAATTGTGTCCCAAACCAGCGCACTGCTCTACACATCCAAGTCTTTGACGTCGAGCGCGTGCTTCTCGATGAATTCGCGGCGGGGTTCGACGGCGTCGCCCATGAGGACGCGGAACATTTCATCGGCGGCCGCGGCGTCGTCCATCGTAACTTTCAGGAGCGTGCGGGTCTCGATGTTCATCGTTGTGGCCCAGAGTTCTTCGGCGTCCATTTCGCCGAGGCCCTTGAAGCGGGTGATTTTCTTGCCCTTCTCGCCGAGCTTGCGGAGCGATTGGATCAGATCGCGAATGCTGCTGAGCTTGATGCCTCCGGCGGGGTTGTCGATGTGGAATGGGTAGTACGGCTCGCCGTTGCGGTTGCCGGCGGGGAGCAAGTCTTTGATCGCGAGATTGAACGTCTTCAACTCCTTCAAGGTCTCGTTGATGACGCGGACTTCGTGCAGCTCGATAATTTGCAGCAGGTGGCCATCGGCTGGTGTTCCGGCTGTCGGCGGTGTGACGGCTGTCGGGCCGCCAGCGAGCGAGAGTGCGGCGCTGGCGGCTTCGGCAACGGTGAACTCTTCGCCGCGGCGTTGTTCTTCGGAGGCGAGGAACTGATCAAGCTCTTCTTTGGCAAGAAACCAGTGCTGGTCTTTGCCGACGAAGACTCGGAAACGGGGTAGGCTGCCGTCGGGTGCCAGGTGATGCGTGGCGACGTGCCGCAGATCGATGCCGCGACGCTCCATCGTTTCGAGCGGGTCGGCCAGACGACGAATCAGGCTGACCAGCTTGTGCAGCGACTCGGCTTCGATGCGTGTGCCGTCTTCCACGACGACGACGCTTTCGTTGAGGCCGAGCTCAATGAGTTCGCCCATCATTTGTTCGTTGGATTGGACGTAGCGGATTTTGTTGCGTTGTTCGACTTTGAAGAGCGGCGGTTGAGCGATGTAGATGCAGCCGTGCTCGACCAGCTTGCGGAGGTGGCGGAAGATGAATGTCAGCAGCAGCGTGCGGATGTGGCTGCCGTCGACGTCGGCGTCGGTCATCAGGATCAGCTTGCCGTAGCGGCGCTTCTGGACGTCTTCGAGTTCCGCACCTGGGGGAACTCCAACGGCTTTGAAGATGTTGCCGATCTCGATGTTGTCGAGAACCTTGGTGAGGACCGCTTTCTCGACGTTCAGAATTTTCCCGCGCAGTGGCAGAATCGCTTGCGTGTTGGAATCGCGACCGGTGTCGGCGGAGCCACCGGCCGAATCGCCTTCCACGAGATACAGCTCGCTGAGGTTGAGGTCTCGGCTGCGGCAATCGCGGAGCTTTTCCGGCAGGCCACCAGTGGTGAGTCCGCCCTTCTTGTTGCGGACAAGCTCGCGAGCTTTGCGTGCCGCCTCTCGGGCTTCCGCGGCGATCATCCCTTTCATCAGGATGGTCTTGGCCGTCTGCGGGTTTTCTTCGAGGAAGCGGCTGAGTCCGTCGCCAACCATCGACGACACGGCCCCTTCGACTTCCGGGTTCGTCAGTTTGACTTTCGTCTGCGACTCAAACTTCGGATCGGGAACCAGGACTGCGATCACCGCCGTCAGACCTTCGCGGAAGTCGTCGCCCGTAGGAGTGAAGTCTTTGAAGAAGTTGTTCTTCTTGCCGTAGTTGTTGAGTGCGCGAGTCAGGCCGCTCTTAAAACCGCTGAGGTGCGTTCCGCCGTCCGGGTTGTAGATGTTGTTCGCGTATGGCCGGACGATGTCCGAGCTGCTGTCGTTGTATTGCATCGCGACTTCGAGACCGATCCGTTGCTTTGTGCCGTCGCTGAGTTCGTGCTCGTGCTCCCCTTTGAGGTGGACGATGTCCGGGTGCAACGGGTTGTCAGTTCGGTTCAGGTATCTCACGAAACCAAACAAGCCGTCCTTGCTAATGAACTCGTCCGACTGATTCGTCCGCTCGTCGTGAATGCGAATGATCACGCCGGCGTTGAGGAACGCCAGCTCTTGCATCCGTTTGTGGATCGCGTCGTAAGTGAATCGCGTTTCTGGGAAGATCGTGGGGTCGGGCGAAAACGTGACCTTCGTGCCAGTCGATTCGCTCTTGCCGATCTTCTGCAGATCATGCACGACGTGCCCGCGCGAAAACTCCATCGTCCAGACATGGCCCTCGCGGCGGACTTCCACTTCCAGCCAATCACTGAGCGCATTGACCGCCGTGATCCCGACGCCATGCAGGCCACCGGTTCCTGTTTTGTAGCCGCCGGTGCGATTGAATTTTCCGCCCGCATGAATTTTCGTGAAGACGATTTCGAGCGCGGACTTCCCTTCCTGATTCGCCATGCGACCGACCGGGATGCCGCGGCCGTCGTCGATCACTGTGATGCTGCCATCGCCGTTGATTTTGACCGACACGGTGGTCGCGTATCCGTTGACCGCTTCGTCGATGCTGTTATCGACCACTTCGTAAACCAAGTGATGCAGCCCGTGCGTCCCGGTATCCGCGATGTACATCGCCGGACGATGCCGAATGCCCTCGATCCCTTCGAGAGCGGTGATCTGTGTTTCGTCGTAGGTGTCGGGTGTGGGTTCGACGGTTTGGTCGCTCATACTTCCTCATCCGTTTTCGTCTGGCTGACTCGTGCTACGTCCATTCTCATTTCAGTCGTAGCCGCACTCGTCAGAGTGCGGGGTTCCCACGTTCTGGCGAACGTGGCTACCTCCGGTTTGATCACTGACGCTGCACGAGTCTGGTTACTTCAGGTCCGTCTTCAGTCGGAATTTGATCTCTCGAATCTTCAAGTGTGCGAATTGTTGTTGGAGTTGTTCCAGCAACGATTGCTTGTGAAACCCGGCGAGTTCATTGAGTACTGCGGAGTTGCTGACACCGACGTTCAAGATCCCGCGAGTCAATTCGATGACTCTCGATTTGCGTCCGAAATCGTCACCGGCAACCGATCGCCAAGCTTGCTGCAACTGTTCCGTGCCGTGAACTCGCGCGAGTCCCTTGAGAGCAATCAACTCCGAGAGCACTTTGCCGACATGGTGAGGCTCAGCCTTTTTCTGGGCGGTGAAACCTCGGAGGTCGCGATACGGGTCGGTCATCTTTGAAGTACGGTGTCTCAGCACTGTTTTCGATCCGCGTCATGAAATCCAAAGCGGTGCTGACACACCGCACTTCCAAGTTACCGATCGCGTGCGAGGGGCATGATGACGTAGGTGTAGCCGTCATCGGTGCGGAGAACTGCGGCGCTTTCGCCGTCGGTGAGTTGCAGCTTGACGGACGTGGATGCATCCAGAATGCGGAGAAAGTCGGCGATGTATCGCGGATCGAACGTGATGGTGATGGCAGTGCCGTCATAACTGATGGGCATTTCAATCGTCGATTGACCGATATCGGCTGCCACGCTGGTGAGACGTAGAACACCGTTGTCGAACGTGAAATCGACTCCGCGGCTTTCTTCATTCGTGACAATCTGAGCTTGCCGAATCGCCGAGTAGAACGGTGAAACCACCATGTCGATGATTGAGCCGCCGGCTGCCGGGATGACGTCGGCATATCGCGGGAAGCGACCTTCAACCAAGCGGCTGTAGATTGTACTGCTGCCGACTTTTACCAGCACACTGTTGGGGTACACCGCCACATAAACGTCCTGGTCGTTCTCGGTGATGCTGCGTTCGATCAAGCTGAGGGCTTTTGCAGGAACCACAGGTTGTGTCGCTCGCGGCTCGATCGTGCCGATCGTGCTGCTCGCGGTGCTGACGACCGCCAAACGACGACTGTCGGTCGCGGCCATCGTGAGTTTGTCGGCATTGAATTCCATCAGCACTCCGCCGAGCGCATACCGCGTGCTCTCGGTATCCGTCGCGAAGACCGTTCGCCGAATCATCTCTTTGAATGACGCGGCTGGGACGACGTGATAGCTCGTCGCGTCAAAGGCTTGCACCGGTGGAAACTCAGCAGGGTCTTCAGCCGAGAGTTTGAATTCGCTGTGTCCTGACCTAACCCACAATGCCTTCTCGGTCACTTCGAGATCCACTCCATCGTCGGTCAGTTCGCGGAGGATCGCGATCAACCGATCCTTCGGCAGCAAGACTTCACCATCCGAATCGGTCTCGACTCCGGGGATGTCGTAGCGAATGCCGACTTCCTGATCGGTGCCTACCAACGTTGCCTTACCGCCACCGACTTGCAGCTTCACATTTCGCAAGATGTCCTTGGGAGTCCGTGACGGTACAACGCCGCTTACGATCTGAAATGCGGTGGCCAATGTCGGACGATGGCAGTGCAACTTCATGGTTTGCTCGCTTGAGAGGGAAGCTGGAAAGTGGAGTGTTAAGCTTCTTCTAAAAGATCTTTAGAGAGCAGTCGTCGTATCAGAGAAGGCGATTTTTGTCAGTCAATTTGCAGGCAAGAATGTAGCGGGAGAGTAGCGAAAAACTTACGTTCTCACAACGAGCCAAAGTGACTGTCGACAACGTGTGGAGTACCAGTCCAGCCGCGTGCAGGAGATCTGTTTTCGAGGTGTCCAAGGAACAGTGTCGTGGATTTGTTCCTAACTCCGTTGAGAAGCCCACCGTTCTCAACGGATGGTCAACCACTTATCGACAGGCTTCATCCAGCCGAGTCAGTCGCTGTCGCAACGCGGGTTCTTTGTCGAGCCGAATTTCCAGTTTTCGGACGGCATGGATGACCGATGAATGTTGCCGCTCGAAAAACGCGCCGAGCTCAGGATACGAAGCTTTGCAGAGTTTCCGACACAGCCACATGGCATATTGCCGAGGCAACACGAGTGCTTGCGAACGTCGGCTGGAACGGAGCGCGGCCAGAGTGATACCGAATTCTTTGGCCACGGCACGGCTGACCTTCAACGGAGTCACCCCCTTGCCGGGAAGTTCCTGTCGCAGGAACTCTTCGATGTCGGCTCGTTTGAGCGACCGGTGCAACTCGGAAAGCTGAGTCACGATGCCGATCAGCTCTCGCGGAGAGACCTCCAACGATTCGGCGAGCAGCGCGAGGGCATCGCGGGAGATTGCCAAACGGTGTTGACGGCAAAAAAGCCGCAGCAGTTCGGCTCGGCTTTCAGGCCCCGGATGTTTGAGGACAATCACCGTACCACTGCGGAGGCGGTTGACCAACTTGGCTGGGAAGGACTCCAACTGTCCCGGAAACTTGGTGCTCGTCACGATGACGTCGCGACCGTGAGCGAGCCGTTCGTCGATCGCCGCCAACAGTTGCCGCTGAGTTTCGGGACGGCGTTCGATCGCTTGGAGGTCTTCGCAGACCAGCACCGATACAGATCGGAAACGCTCTTGAAATTCCGGGACTTGCTGATTGCTCGAGGCTTCCGCGAGTTGCGCGGCGAAGTCCGCCGCCGTGAGTCTGGCAAGTTCTCCGGGCGGGATCAGCCGGCACGCGCTAGCGTCCGGTTCGGGCTCAGTTTGCATGACCGAACCGGGGGCTAGCGCCCTGCGGCTGATTGATTGACCAGGCAGCCCCGCCGTTCCCACCGCCGTGAGTTGCAACGGGGTGACTTGCGAGGAAGGGAGTTCGCGGAAAGACTCCGCCAGCAACGCCGACTTCCCGCTACCGGCCGGGCCGACGAGGTACAACAAACGGCCTTTGCCCTCAGCGGCTGGTTTCAGCAGCCGGCGCAGTGTCGATCGAGCCAAGCGTTGCTCGGCAATCGGAATCAACGGTGGAACAGTGGTTGTCGGAGACATGGCGGAACAGTTTACCGAGGTCGTCAAGTCCATGCGTGACTTGGCGAGCCGGGCGGCGTCAGTTCAATGGCACTCACATTGATGGATGTGGATGATGAGCCGGAACGCGCTAGCGTCCGGTTTGTTGTTGTTTTGTGTCCGAACCGGACGCTAGCGCGTTCCGGCTCACCTGTTGAATCGAAGAGAACGAGGAACTCATGGTATACGACGTTTACGGCGTCGGGAATTCGTTGGTCGATATTCAAGCTCGCGTCGATGATCGGTTTTTGGAGCTGATCGGATTCGCGAAAGGGATCATGACGCTCGTCGATGAGGCGGCTCAGCGGCGTGTGCTGGAAAAGCTCGCTGATCGGCCGACGAATCGCTGCGCGGGAGGCTCGGCCGCGAACACGATCATGGGGGTCGTCGATTTCGGAGGGCAGGGGGCCTATGCCGGCAAGACCGGCCGCGATGAGATCGGCGAGTTCTTTCTGTCCGACATGCGACAACGCGGCGTCAGCATCGAAGTGCCGCCGACGGCCGGCCAGTCCGGGACGTGTGTCGTGCTCATCACCGATGATGCTCAGCGGACGATGCTGACGAATCTCGGAGTGTCAGCGACGCTCGGCCCCGACGACATCAATGAAGCGGACGTTCGGCAAGCGAAGTACGTCTACATCGAAGGCTACCTCTTCACGAATGAAGGCCCGCGAGCCGCCGCTCTCAAGGCAATCGAGCTGGCCAAGAAGAATGGCGTGAAGGTCGCCTTCACTGTGTCTGACCCGTTTTTGATCGGGCTGTTCCGCGACCGCTTCTGGCAGCTCATCGAAGAGGACGTCGATCTGCTGTTCTGCAACGAAGAGGAAGCTCGCGCGTTGACCGGCAAACAAGACTCGATCGAGTGTGCTCGGATCATCCACCAACATTGCGAGAACGTCGCACTGACGCTGGGCAAGAACGGCAGTTTGTTGATGCACCAAGGCGAGGTCATTCCCGTCGAAGGTGTGCCGGTGGTCGCGATCGACACGACCGGAGCCGGCGACATGTACGCCGCCGGAATCCTGTACGGCATCACCAACGGCCCGACTTGGAAGCAAGCCGGCCACCTCGCCTCACACGCGGCGGCCCGGATCGTCGGACAACTCGGAGCACGCTTGCAGCGACGGTTCACTCGCGATGAGATCACGGCGTTGTTGAAGTAACGAACCAGTCTCGGCGAGCCGGAGGGAATTAGCCCCCGGACATCGACCAATACGTCCGGGGGCTAACGCCCTCCGGCTCGCCAGTATCAGGAAATCAAAGGAACGACGATGAAAACGCTCATTCGACTCTTCGCCGTGCTTGTCGCTTTGCAGGGAACGATCGCAGTCAACGCAGACGAAGAGGGCTTCACGCCGCTCTTCAACGGCAAAGATTTGTCTGGCTGGGTGCCGGTCAACGTCGCGCCGAACACGTTCACGGCGAAGGATGGTCTGATCGTCAGCACGGGCAAGCCGACGGGTGTCATGCGGACGGCGAAGCAGTACGAAAACTTCATCCTCGAACTCGAATGGCGGCACATGCAGCCGAAAGGGAACGCCGGCGTGTTTGTCTGGAGTCACCCGTTGACGGCTCAAGGGACGCCGTTCGCCAAGAGCATCGAAGTCCAAGTGCTCGATGGTCACGAGACCGCGAACTACACGAGTCATGGCGATGTCTTCTCGATTCACGGCGCGCGAATGAACCCGGATCGGCCACATCCCGCCGGTGCCGAGCGATGCCTGCCGAGTGAGAAACGCAGCAAGCCGTCGCCGGAATGGAATCACTATCGCGTCGAATGTCGCGACGGAGTCCTCAAACTGGCGGTCAACGGCAAGGTGGTTTCCGGAGGCAGTCAGTGCAATCCGCGCAAGGGCTACCTCTGTTTGGAATCGGAAGGTTCGGAGTGTCACTTCCGCAACTTGCGGATCAAGGAGTTACCGTCGTCGAACCCGCCTGCGGACGAAGTCCAGCCGGTGATCGACGGATTTCGTTCGCTCTACACAGGACTCGATCTCACGAATTGGGTCAGCGATCCGGGTCACGTCGGCCACTGGCAACCGCAGGATTGGGTGCTCGACTACGACGGCAAGAGCGAAGCGAAAGGGACCAGCCCCGCCGATGCCGGGCATCTCTGGACGGAAAAAGAGTTCGGCGACTTCGAGTTGATCTGCGACTGGAAATGGACTGGCAAACCGAAGACCAGCAAGCGACCGGTCATTCAACCGAACGGCGACGAAGGCCCGGAGGAAGAAGAGTTCGCCGACGCGGGGGACAGCGGCATTTACTTGCGCGGCAATGACAAATCGCAGATCAATATGTGGTGCCGCCCGATCGGCAGCGGCGAGATTCGCGGTTACCGGCTCGATAAGTCGATGCCCGCCGAGGTTCGCACCGGCTGCATTCCCAAGAAACGCGCCGACAAGCCAATCGGCCAATGGAACCGCTTCCACATCACGATGAAGGGGGACCGCACGACGGTCGTGCTCAACGGCGAAACAGTCATCGACAATGTGCAGCTTCCAGGAATTCCTACTCGCGGCCGAATCGCGTTGCAGCATCACGGCGATCCGATCCAGTTCGCCAGTCTCTTGATTCGCGAGCTGTAGGTTGGGACTCCGTCCCGACCCGGTCGGGACGGAGTCCCAACCTACTTTGCGGCGTCGCGTATTCGTCTGGTGACAAAGTGAGTTCCATTCATGCCCACTCGCATCTATCTCGACCACAACGCGACGACTCGGCCGTGGCCGGAAGTGATTGAGGCGGTCGCGTATCACTTGCAGCACAGCTATGCGAATCCCGGCAGCCGACATGCCGAGGGGCGGCAAGCTCGCAAAGTGTTGGAGTCGTCGCGCGAGTCGATCGCGTCGATCCTGGGTGCGCAGCCCGACGAAGTCATCTTCACCAGCGGCGGTACGGAAGCGTCGAACCTCGCGCTGTTCGGTGCGGCGTTCTCGATGACACCGGGCACGATTGCGCTGACGGCGGGCGAGCATCCCGCGACGATCGAAGCCTGCAAGTCGCTGAAGCCGAGCGGTTGGGAGTTGACGGTGTTGCCCGTTGATCGCGAAGGGCGGTTGCTCCCTTTGGAGTGCGGCGGGTCATCGCCGCTGTGGACCGAGAAGATCAAACTCGCCACCGTCATCCTGGCTCACAACGAGACCGGCGTGATTCAAGACGTGCGACTGCTGACGACGATTTGTCGCGAGCAGGGAGTGTTCTGTCACATCGATGCCGTGCAAGCGGTTGGGAAGATCGAGGTCAACTTCGCGGAACTCGGCGCGACCTCGCTGGCATTCGGTGCTCACAAGTTTCATGGCCCGCGCGGCATCGGCGGATTGCTGTTGAAGAAGGGGACGACCCTCGCACCGTTTGAGTTTGGTGGACATCAAGAATCCGGCCGCAGGCCGGGAACCGAGATGGTCGCGCTCGCGGCCGGCATGGCGAAGGCGCTGGAACTGTGGCATCGCGAGCGACACGAACGGACAGCGCGGCTTAAAGAACTTCGCGATCGGTTGGAAGCGGGATTGTTCGATCGTTGCCCGTGGGCGGTCGTGAACGGCTCGCGCGAGTTCCGCTTGCCGAACACGCTCAACATCGCGTTTCCCGGCCTCGACGGTGAAGCGATCCTCGTCAACTTGGACTTGGAAGGGATCGCGTGCTCGCTGGGCAGCACCTGCGCCAGCGGCTCGGCCGAACCCGCTCCGGCGCTGGTCGCGATGGGTGCTTCGCCGGAAGTCTACAAGGCGTCAGTGCGCTTCACGGTTGGGTTGGAGAACACGGTCGCTGAAATGGACGATGCAGCCGAACGCATCGGCCGAGTGATCGCACGGCTGCGCGGTTGATGCTTTAAGTAGACCGGACGCCTACGTCCGGTCGATCATCCGTTCGGACGTAGGCGTCCGAACTACTCTTGGGTTGCGGCCAAAGTTCACGGTAGGCTGCGCATCTATGTCCGCTGTTATTCCAACTGCTCACATGACGCCGTCGTCTCGAACCGAGCGTCGTTGTCTGATCGCGCTGCTGGTGCTCACCGCGTTGCTGCGGTTGGGAGTCATCTGCTGGAAGCCGGAGTCGCTGGCCGAGGACCGCGATCTCTATTGGGGCATCGCGCAGCGAATGGCCGCCGGTGATGGCTACGTGCATCCGGATTGGGGGCATCGCACGGCGTATCGTCCGCCGCTGTATCCGTTGTTGCTGAGTGCGATCTTATGTTGCGGCGGAGGTGTGAAGTCGCTGGCCGTTGTGCAGATCGCATTGAGTGTCGCGACGGCGTGGCTGACGTGGTGGCTGGCTCGGAAGTTGGAGTTGAAGTCGGGAGCACTGTTGGCCACAGGATTCGTCGCGTTGAATCCGTTGCTTGTGCAAATGACCGCGTTGGCGATGACGGAGACATTGTGTGGCTTCTTGCTGATGGCCATGTTGGCGTGCTCGATTGAAGGAAACAAACCGCAGCCTCGCGCGCCAATCGGAGTACTCTTTGGTCTCGCCGCGCTCTGTCGGCCGACCGTGTGGGCGTTTGCGATTCTGGCGTGTGTCGCGAGCGTGGTTGGTCGGTTGTGGCGACGCTCGTCGGACTCAGGTCGGTCATTCAGATCGGTCGCTTGCGGATGGCTCGCGGTTCTCTTCGCGACCGGCGTGACGGTCGCCCCTTGGGCGATTCGAAACGTGGATGTGTTCGACGCGTTCGTCGTGACGACGACTCACGGAGGCTACACGCTGTATTTGGGGAACAACGACGAGGCATACCGCGCGGAGGTCGCGAATCCGACGGAGACACCGTGGGACTCGCGTGCCTGGCAGATGTCGCTGCCACATCCGTCCGCCGGTGAAAGGGCGGATCTGGAGCTACTGCGTGACCGCTGGATGTCGCAGCGCGCGCACGAATGGATTCGACAACATCCGCGCGAGTTTGCGGAGTCGTGTTGGCTGCGTGTGCGTCGCTTTTGGAACATCTTCCCAGGCGGCGCGGATGCGGGATCGCTGCCGAAGTTCGCTCAATGGGGAGTGACGGTTTTCTTCGCCATCGAATTGCTGGCCGCAGCGGTCGGTCTGTGGCGTCTGCGGCGCGATGAACGGTCGCGGTGCTGGCCGCTCGTGCTGCTCGTGCTGAGCTTTGCGCTGGTACATGTGGTCTATTGGAGCAACCTGCGAATGCGTGCTCCGGTTGAGCCGGTGCTCGCGCTGCTGGCGGCGAGAGGGCTGGTTCGCAATCGTGTGGAAGTCCAGCCGTAGCGCAGCGGCCGATCTCACCTGACGATCGGATGACCGGCGGTCTCGGTGTTTCGGAGCGGCGTCAAAAGAAGAAGACTTCCGCAGCCGGGAAGGTTGCTGAAGTCTCCGGATGGAAACGAGCGGGTCGGCGAATTCGGCTACCGCGAAGTCAGTTTGAAATCAAACGTTCCACCGCCGGCAGCGACGGTGCATTTCAAGGCGGTCATGGCGTGATCCGAGTATTTGCGAGGCATCGACTCGACCGCTCCGAGATTTGCCGGGGGAGTTTCCAAAGTCGCGACCACGGTTTTGCCTGCGGGGTCAATCAAGCGACTAATCATGATCTTGTAATTGCCCATCGGGGCTCCAGTGGCCCCTCCGGACGTGGCCTCATAATTTCCTTTGGCGTCTGTGATCCCGATCGCTCCGTCCCCCATGTTTGCAGCGAGCGGCGAGAAGATCACCACAGCCCCTTCGATCGGCTTGTTGTCGATGGTCACGCAGCCTTTCGCCGGTGCGAGCGGCGATTCCGCTTTTGGACCAGCCGATGCACTTCCGCATCCCGCCAAGGTTCCGATTCCGCTCACAAGCAACATCAACTGATAAAGCACTTTCATGACCTGTGTCTCCTCTTTCGTTTTGGTTTGTGTTCGATTTTTTCCAGATTCGGTTTCGATGAGCGTCGTCAAAAACATCACGGCGTGGGAGGCATTCCATCGAATGCCTGCCGCGATGGTGATCCACTTTAGAATTCACCAATGGTTTGGTTGTCGGCCATTGTTGAAAGCCGCTGCCGGGTCACGGTGTCAATCTTTTCGCTGATAAAGCGCACGGCGCCGTCTCCCATCACGGCCTGACACCCACCCGCGTGCAAGCTGCCTGCGGTCGCCCATTGTCCCAGACGGCCAGGGAGATATGAGGCCGGAACACCCGGGTAGTCCCAGCGATTGATCCGCTCCCAACCCAGATCGATCCCCGGATTCACCCAGCCTCGATGAGCCCAACCGCTGAGCGAACCGTTGTATTTCTCCCGGACCTGCTCAATCAGAGCCACCGTGTTGCTCGTGCCGTCTCGGACATCACGAGTGCTGTAACTCTGATCGAACCCAAACATCGGGCGCGCACTCGGAGCTTGGTTCGCGACATAATGCGGATAAACATACTGGTTGTAATTTGTGCTGAACTCATAGTTGGTCCGATAGCCGCCAGACTGAGTCGTGCTAATCGAATAATAGTTATCCATGCCCGCATAGTTCGAAATCCCGTTATCCGACGGACACGTGACGATTTCCAGCTTCGTTTTCGAGATCGCCGCATTGACGTTCGGATTCCCCAACACCGTCGAGGCATTGAGCGCGGGATACGACGGATGCCAGGAAATACCCGCCGCGTCTTTGAAGCTCCACTTCTTGAAAAGCGTCGCCAGATCAAGATACGGGAGCAGCATCACGAAACCGCTGGTATTGGACTGCTTGGGGATCGCTGGAGCCCCGGCGATTCCCCAACTGTCTGACGTCGAAAATCCCGATGCGTATCCTGAGGCCGGGAAGTACTTGGTTGCGTCGTGATAATTGTGCAGAGCCAAACCAATTTGTTTGAGGTTGCTCTTGCAGGTCACTCGCCGTGCGGCCTCCCTGGCCTGTTGCACCGCCGGCAATAGCAATGCGATGAGGACCGCGATGATCGCGATCACCACCAACAGCTCAATCAGAGTAAATCCTTTGGAACGAACGGTTTTTCTTGGGAACACAACAACACCCTTTCTCAACACGAAGACACGTGAGTAAGCAGATTCCCCTCGGCATCAATTTGCCAAGCGCATCGCGCTCCAACGAGCCAGGCAGCAATGTGGCTCGCAAGCCAAAGAGCCAAACCATCGAGGCAGGAGCGGACAAGTGACTCGCGCGGCGAAGTGGGCTGGAGACAGTCGTCATCAGTTCTCTGATTCACGACCTGGCCGCTCGAAGATGCGCAATGAGTGGAATCAACCTTTCCGAAACTCCGCTAAGCATTCAGCGGAGTTCACGTCACGACCCAAAGCAGTGAATGTGCCAACGGCAACCACATCGGTCACGAGAGGTCGACAACTGTGGTCAACCACGCACATTCAGAGGTTCGGACTGCTTCCATCGCGGCTAGCCGTAACACAACGACGAGGATTCAAAGCAGCGATGACTGATTAAGCAGCAGCAGGGAAGCTTTGGTGCCAAAGTCGTGCGTCGGCAGATCATTGCCGTGATCGCGAGTCCGCCAGCCGCATCAAAGCAACGGAACTCACCTGACCATCGAAACCGGCGATCTCGGCGTTTCGGCGATCGAAGTGGCGTGCTGAATTGAAGGTGTGATCGTGTTGGCCGCGAACTGGAAGTTCTTCGGGACAACGACAACTCCTCCGTCGGAGACGGTGAAACGAGCGGCGTCTTGCTCCGCATCGAAGCCGATCCGCTCGCCACTCGGAATGCGGACGAATTTGTCGATGATGCAGTTTCGCAATCGAGCACCGGCTCCGACGGTGACGCCTTCAAACAGAATCGAGTGCTCGACGGTCGCGAGTTCCTCGACGCGAACGCTGGACGCCAGAATCGAATCTCGGACGGAGCCACCTTCGATCACGACGCCGGCGGACAGCATCGAATTGACCAGTTCGCCTTGCTGGCCGGTAGGGCCGAGGACCGTGCGCGCGGGTGGGACTTGCGGCTCGTAGGTGCGGATCGGCCAGTTGGGTTGGTCGAGGTTGATGGGAGGTGAAGGGGTCAACAGATCCATGTTCGATTGAAAGTAGGCGTCGATGGTGCCGACGTCGCGCCAGTAGCGGTCGCAGGAGACGCGGCCACGCTCGCCGCCAAAACGGTACGCCATGACCGAGTGCGTGTGGATCAGTTTCGGCAGGATGTCTTTGCCAAAGTCGTGATTCGAAATCTCGTTGTCGTGATCGCGCGTCAGCAGCTCGCACAACAGCGGAAGCGAGAAGACGTAAATGCCCATCGAGGCCAGTGTGCGAGTGGGATCGTCGGGCATCGGGCGCGGTTCGCGCGGCTTCTCTTGGAAGTCGATGATGTGATGCTTGGTGTCGGTGGCCATGATGCCGAACTCACGCCCCTCGGCCAGGGGCACCTCCATGCAGGCCACGGTGCAGTCCGCTTGCCGCTCGCGGTGGAACTCCAACATCGCCCGATAGTCCATGCGGTAGATGTGGTCGCCCGACAGAACCAGGACATTCTCGGCACCACTCCGTTCCAGCAGATACAGATTCTGATAGATGGCATCCGCCGTACCGCTGTACCACGATTGGCCCGTCCGCATCTGCGGTGGGACCGGGGTGATGTACTCATGCAGTTCCGGATTGAAGATCGACCAGCCGTCGCGCAGGTGCTTTTGCAGCGAGTGCGACTTGTACTGCGTGAGCACGAGCACTCGTCGCAGTCCGGAATGCAGACAATTGCTGAGCGTGAAGTCGATGATGCGATACTTGCCGCCGTAAGGCACTCCCGGCTTCGCACGATCCGCCGTCAACGGGTGCAGTCGCGAGCCAACGCCACCCGCCAGCAAGATTGTGAGAGTCTCATCGACCATAATTGGGCTTTCAAAGTTGAGTGGATTCAGGTGACTTCCTGCAGCCACAGGCGGATTTCATTTTCGTATTCGCTGGAGAGGTTGCCCTTCACGAGTTCGCGCTGAAAAGTGGCGGCTCCGTGATCGAACAGGTCGGCGGCTTCGGCGTTGGGGAAGCGGTTGGCGGGGTCCGGTGCGATCAAGCCGCGCAGCAGTGCGAGCAAGCGCTCATCCTGTTTGATCTCCGGAGGCAGAAACTCCGACAGGCGTTCGGGGAGCTGTTTCTTGGCCGTGATGAGGTCGGCAAAGCGCTGCATTCCGGCGAAGGGAGTCATGCCGCACAGCAGATCGACCAGTACGTAACCCAGGCTGGCGAGATCCGACACCGGTGACGAATTCGCTCCGCGGAGCACTTCGACGGCGGCATATCGCGGCGTACAGGCGCGCGGGGCGGTCTTGTCGGCGATCTCGAAGGCGAAGCCGAAGTCGATCACCTTCGCGTTGCCCGTCCGCTTGAGCATGATGTTGGACGGCTTGAGATCGGCATGCACGATCCCGTTGCGGTGAATTGCCGCCAACGCCGACAAACATTCGCGCACGATCGCGATCGCGAAACCCGGTTTCAAACGGGAGTGTTGTGGCCCATCAGTAATCAGCACGTCGGTCAAGTATTCGACGCGTTCCGGGCTGAGTCGACTTTGCACGTTTCGCAGAGTGACCGGCCTCAGCAGATACCGCAGGTCAAAGCCGTCGACCCATTCCATGACCAACATGCGGACTCCGCGGCATTGCACGAAGTTCTGGACGTCCAACACATGGTCTTGCTGGATCAACGCCAATTGCATCGAGACTCGTGCCATCCGCTCCATTTCATGGCGGTAGGCTCGCGAGGAGCTGTGCAATTGCGGGGAAAAAACTTTCAGCGCGACCGGCAGCGAGATGTTGTGTGCTCCCTGGCGCTCAGCGAGGAAGACGATCCCTTGGCTGCCGGCCCCCAACTTTTCGATTAGCCGATAACGCGTGGTCCAACGGACATCAGCGCTGGCAATGATGTTGTGAAATTGTTCTTGCAGCCCGCGCAGCGCGTGACTGGCGGCGTGCGGTGCATCGCGGCGCGTGAGAAATCGCGTCGAGGGCAGAGTCTCTTTCGGCATGGGATCAGAATCGAAGAGTTGCTGCGAGGAAGGAGTGTGGTCGATCATGATTCAATCCTTTGACTGCGCGACCCTGGGCAAACTCTCCGAGTCCGCCGTTCGTTCTGTCAGAAGTCGCTCGATCATCGGAGTGTAGCGGAAGTCACAGGACTTCGGGTCTGCGAGAGCAGCACGACGCGCCAGCGAGTGGAATTCTCGAACGATCACTCGCTGGCGCGTCGTGCCGCTGTGTCTTGGGGACCGCGAGTCTTTTTCAGGCCGCGTCGTGGGACTTGGGTGTCACGGAAAATGTCCGCCGACCTGAAAAAGACCCGCGATCCCCAAGTTCGCGCGGGGGAATGTTGTGTGGATCGTTGGTCATCTCCTCACGGACTTTCGGATGTTGAGCATTGTCCTCCAGGAATGAGATCAGTCGTTGTCGCAAACGGTCGTATTCCGGATGCTCGAAGACATCGTGTCGGTCTCGTGGCCGAGCGAACGGCACTTCCAAAATATCGCCGATGCGCGCGGCCGGGCCGTTGGTCATCATCACGATGCGGTCCGAGAGGAACAGCGCCTCATCGACATCGTGCGTGACCATCAGCGCGGTCTTGCGATCGGTCGCCCACAGGTCGAGCAACACTTGTTGCAGCTCCATTCGCGTCAGGCTGTCGAGCATCCCGAACGGCTCGTCGAGCAACAGCATCATCGGCGACAGCGCGAATGCCCGCGCGATGCCGACTCGTTGCCGCATCCCGCCGGAGAGCTGGTTCGGATGCACGTCCAGCGAATCGCCGAGTCCCACGAGATCCAAATAGTGCGCCGCGATCGCGCGCTGCTCCGCGCGGGACTTGTTCGGCGCAACCTGCTCGACGCCGAGGGTGACGTTCTGCAACGCTGTCATCCACGGCAACAGGCAGGGAGCTTGAAACACAACGCCGCGATCCGGCCCGGCCTCTTTGACTTCGCGTCCGGCCAGGACAATGCCGCCGCCGGTTGGATCATTCAGCCCGGCAATCATCGACAGAACGGTCGATTTGCCGCAGCCGGAGTGACCGATGACCGAGACGAATTCCCCTTCGGCCACGTTGAGCGTGAAGTCCTCGACGATCATGGCAGGCGGGCCGCTCGGCGACGGATACGACTTCTGCAGCTTCCAGATTTCCAGATATTTTTCGGGGTGATTCATGTCGTTCCTTGCGTTCAACGTAGCCATCATCGCTCCGCGTGATGAGCCGAATTCTTCTGATCGTCTCAATTGCTCACAACAAAAGGTTGGCGTCGTGAAGCGCTCGGCTCGTCACGCGGAGCGATGACGGCTACGTTCTCTCGGTGCGGCTTTTTCCGTGCCCCTTCACCGAGCAAATAGTCGAGCACCTCATTCCGCAGGCGTTTGAAATGCGGATCGCGTTGAACCGTCTTGCGGTTGCGCGGGCGGTCCAGATCGACTTCGACGGCCGGACCGAGCGTCGCTCCGGGGCCGGCGCTGAGCGGGATCACTCGGTCGGCCAGCAGCAAGGCTTCGTCGACGTCATTCGTGATGAGCAAAACCGTCTTGCGATCCCGTTCCCAGATTTGTTCGATCTCATCCTGCAACGTCGCGCGTGTGAGGGCATCGAGTGCGCTGAGCGGTTCATCGAGCAGCAGCATCTCCGGATTCATGGCCAGCGTGCGAGCGACGGACACGCGCTGTCGCATTCCGCCGGACAACTCATGCGGTCGTTTACTCCTCGCAGGCGTGAGATTCACCATCGAGATGTATTGCTCGATGTGTGCCTGTCGTTTTTCCTTCGACCAGTTGGGAAACAGTTGATCGACCGCGAGTGCGATGTTCTCGAAGACCGTCAGCCACGGCAGCAGCGAATAGTTTTGAAAGACGAGTCCACGCTCGGGGCTAGGCCCGGTGATCTCGCGACCGTCCATCATCACGGTGCCGAAGTCGGGCCGAATCAGACCGGCCAGTAGTGACATCAGTGTCGTCTTGCCCGAACCGGAGTAGCCGACGATCGCCACGAACTCACCGCGCGCGATGTCGAGGTTCAAGTCCTTAAGCACCTCGCGACGCTGCTGACCAAAGCCGTAGCTTTTCGAGACGTGCTTCAGTTTCACGAATGGCAGCGAAGACATGCGGACATAATCCGGCTCAGTGGATCGAGCGGTGATTGGCGGCGATTCCAGGAGAGCGGACATGGTCGATTCACTTTCGGTGATTGTGATGATCGGCTGTGGGCTGAAAGCTGATGGCTGTCGGCTGTCATCCCAAACTCAAGCGGCTTGAATTGAAACGACAGCCATCAGCTTTCGGCCGACAGCCTTCAGCCGGCAAGAGGATCATGCCTTCGCGACTTGCAGCCGGCGTTCGACGAGACCCATCAGGCGATCCAGGATGAAGCCGATCACGCCGATGGTCACGATGCAGAGAATGATGTGTTCGTAGATCAGGCTGTTGTATTCCTGCCACAAGAAGCCGCCGACACCGGGGCTGCCGGTCAGCATCTCGGCGGCGACGATCACCAACCACGCGATGCCCAGGCTCAGGCGAAAGCCGGTGAACATGTACGGCAGAGTCGCCGGCAGCAGAATCTTCAGCAGCGTCTTCATCCGTGACAGGTTCAGCACGCGAGCGACGTTGAGATAGTCCTGCGGAATCGCTCGCACGCCAACCGCTGTGTTGAGCACTGTCGGCCACATCGAACAGAGCGCGATTGTGAAGATGGCCGCAGGCTCTGACTTCTGAAACAAAACCAATCCCAACGGCAACCACGCCAACGGCGAGACAGGACGCAGGATTTGAATGATCGGATCAAACGTCTTCGCGAACATCTTCGACATGCCCAGCACAAAGCCCAGCGGCGTGCCGATCAGCAGAGCGATCGTGTAGCCCTTCGCCACCAGAATCAGCGAGTACCACGTGAACCGCAGGATGCCTTGATCCAGCTCGCCACGCTTCTCGAACGGCTTCATCAGATACGGCTGACTGACTTCCCACGTCTTCCACGGCGTCGGCAGGTTCGGTGCCCATGTCTTGCTGGAGATGGCCCACAACACCACAACGGCGACGATGCCGAGGAATGGGAGGACGATCCAATCACCGCGAAATTTGCGTTCGTTCATGGGAGAGCCCCGTGACTTTCTGAGGAATTCCTGTCTGGCCGACAGCCGTAATACCGTTTTTTGCGAATCACAAAAAACGGTATTACGGCTGTCGGCCATCGGCTGACGGCGTTCGGCCAATTACTTCAAACTGTTGATGGCGAATGACGTCGCGTACTTCTCCGGATCGGCGGGATCGAAGATGCCGCCGTCGAAGAACTTTTCGGGATCGGAGTTCGCCCCTCCATGAGCGAAGCCGATTTCTTTCATCGCTTCTTCGTAGAGGTCGGGCCGCATGACTTGTTTGGCGATGCCGTCGTAATCGGGAGTCCCCTCGACCATGCCCCAGCGGCGGAATTGCGACAGCCACCACGTTGCGTACTTGAGTTGCGGGTAGTTGCAGTTGCGGTCGTGGAAGATCATGTAGTTCTTGTCTTGGAACGAGCGGCCGTCCCCCATGTCGTAGTGGCCTTGCAAGCGGCCGAGGATGATTTCCTTGGGGCAGTTGATGTAGCTCGCGGCCGAGACGATCTCCGCCTGCTCCGGCCGGTTGTCCATGTTGTCGAGCCAGATGCTCGCCTCGTGCAGAGCCTTCAGCACCGCTTTGACCGTCTTCGGATTCTTCTCCGCGAACTCAGCGGTGAAGGCACACACCTTCTCCGGATGATCGGGCCACATCTCCTGCGTGGTGATCGACGTGAAGCCAATACCGTCGGAGATAGCTCGCGCGTTCCACGGTTCGCCGACGCAGTAGCCGTCCATCTTGTCGACCTTCATGTTGGCGACCATCTGTGGCGGCGGCACAGTGGCGAGCGCGACGTCCTTGTCAGGATGAATGCCGCCGGCCGCGAGGTAATACCGCATCCACATGGCGTGAGTGCCGGGCGGGAAGGTCATCGCGAAGGTCAGCGGTGTGCCTTTCGCTTTGGCCTCATCGACGAACGGCTTCAACGCTTTCGGATCGTTGGTGACTTTCCCTTTGAAGCTGGCCTTGAGCGTGATCGCCTGCCCGTTTCGATTGAGCAACCACGGCACGATCATCGGTTTCTTGGGCGAACCGAGCAGCCCCATCGTCGAGGCAATGGGCATGCCGATCAGCATGTGCGTCGCATGCAGATCGCCATTGGTCAGCGAATCGCGAATCGCCGCCCAGCTCGCCCCTTTCATCACCGTCGAGTTGATGCCGTACTTCTTGAACAACCCTTTCTCGTGAGCAATCACGATCGGCGAGCAATCGGTCAGCGCGATGATTCCGAACTTCAAGTCGGTCACTTCAGGAGCATCGCTGACCGTCACCGCACCGGCGGTCGGCGACGGAGTCAGCTCGGCCGGAGTCTTCGCGCTGCCGGCCGGAGTCGCGGAACTCGAATCCGCGCAGCCGCTCAGACTGCCGACCACACCCGCTCCGAATAGCCCCGATGTCGCGGCGATAAACCGCCGACGGGTGAGTGATGCCACAACTCCCTGAGCACCGCTCACGCGCGTCGGAGGCACCAGCTCGCCGGCCGGCGAAGTTGTTGTTGACGGCGATTTCAATTTCTCACCGGACTTCTTGGACATGAACCGTTTCTCCTCAATGGCCATTGGCGGCCCGGATCAAAAGGTGCGTTGTGACGGCTGCAACACAGAGCCAGCCGCGACGTAAGCCAGCGCGAGGTATTCTTTGAATTTCTCGATCGCATCCGGCTGTGACCAATCGAGCTCGAACTCTTCTTCGAGAGTCTCCAACAGCAACGTGCCGAGATCGTTGCGATCCCATTCGTACTTCTGCTCGCGCTTCATCACCTCGACGATGCGATGTGCGAATCGCAATCGAAACTCGAATGACGCGGGCAGCGACACAGGCTCGATGCAGGTGGCAACCATGATGTCACGCTTTCCAAAAAACAGGTCCGTCAGATCCCACCGACGGCTCTTTCGGAGACATCGAAGGCAATGGTCATACCGCATCGCGCGGCATGTGATAAAAGCGTGGCTAACCACGTATGCCGCGCGAGATTCCAACGATGGACCGCACGGCGATGCAGCACAATCGGCGCGATCGGCTGGCAGTCAGCGACTGATGATCGGTCTTGCTCGATGCGTGCTGCCGATAACTCAGGCGTCACCGTCGCGCGGTTGAGCAAGGGTGAATCCCGCCACCCCGCTTGCCGGGGTGGTTCCCGCGCTCTGAAGCTACGGGCCACGAGTGCTCAGCAATACTTCGATCGTGGCATCTTTCTGCCGCTCAACGCCGTAGCTGCAGAGCGCGGGAACCACCGGGACAAGCCCGGTAGCGGAATTGATTCGCAGACTCGAAGATGCACCGCATGGCGACAACCTCTTCGAGTGGGACGAGACACGAGCGGCGAACATTGGTCAACGTGGTGATCTTCGCCGCGCTGGTGTTTGTCGTGGACGTGCTGTTGCCATTGGGAGTCGCGAGCGGCGTGCTGCATGTCGGCGTGGTGTTGATCGCCTTGCGATCGACGTCCGAACGAATGGTGATTGGAACGGCGATCGCTTGTTCGTTGCTGACGTTGCTCGACATGCCGTTGTCGCCCGGTCCTGGCCTCACCGAGTGGTGGAAGGTGATCGTCAATCGCGGGCTATCCATCTTCGTGATTTGGGTAACGGCCATCCTTGGCCGGCAGCGCAATCGCGCGGCGGAGGCTCAGCGGCGGCACTTGTCGGAACTCGCCCATCTCGGCCGCGTGAAGACCGCCGAATGCCTCGCAGGAGCGCTCGCGCACGAGTTGAATCAGCCGCTAACCGCCGTCGCTTTGCAGGCAGAAGTCGCGCGGCAGCGGCTCGCCGGGCTGAGCGATTCCGCAGAACTCGACGCAGCGCTTCGCGAGATCGCCGAGCAATCGCATCGAGCCAGCGACATCGTGCGCGCGCTCCGAAACATGGTGCGACGCACCGATTCCGAACGGCAAGTCGTCGATCTTCGCGAATTGCTCGATGAGACGTTGCGATTGATGCAAACGGCCGCCAAGCAAGCAGAGGTTGAACTCCGTTCGCAATCGGCTCCGCAGCCGCTGCTCGTCCAAGTCGATCGCGTGCAGGTCGAGCAAGTGCTGCTGAACCTGCTGCAAAACGCCGTCGATGCTTTGTCGATCACTACGGCGAACCAACGACTCATCACGATCACGGCGAATCAAACCTCGCCGCGCGAGATCCGTGTGGAAGTCAGCGACTCCGGTCCCGGCATTCCGCCGGAGTTGGCTCAACGTCTGTTTGATCCATTCTGCACGTCGAAGTCGCACGGCTTGGGATTAGGCTTGGCGATCAGCCAGTCGATCATCGAATCTCACGGAGGCCGGCTGTGGCTGGCATCGGCCGAAGAGCCGAACAATCCGAAATCGCCTCGCCCCGGCACGACGTTCGCATTCACGCTACCGGTGGCTTCGTAGGTTGGGACTCCGTCCCGACCACTTCCATCAACCAAGCGATTTCCACAAATGAGCGTCGCATCATGCAGGTCGGGTCGGGGACCCAACCTACAAGTCTTCCGGCGACGACGAGGCGTGTTTTGAAATGATCTCGCAAGGTCCAGAAACAAACCCTCGGCTCTTCACGTTTGTCGGCGGGACAACGGGGCTTTGGACGGTCACCGACGTGAAGGCGGTGATCGGAGAATCTCTCGCGGTGACTGAGCGGCTCGACATCATCAACGGATCAGTTTCCGTCCCACCCGACGGGTCGAAATGGATTCTGCGCGGCGCGACCAGCAACGAACGTTATGCGACTCGCTCCGAAAAAGATCTGATGGTCGCGAAGCAGACCGCGCTGGGTCGTCCCAAAGCGACCTGTGCGGCGTTGATTCCAATTCGGAAAAATCCCCAATGGTGGAGTCTGACTCAAGACGAACGCCGCACCATTTTCGAGGACCGCTCACGACATGTGCAGATCGGGTTGAGATATTTGCCGGCGGTCGCACGCCGTCTCCATCACTGCCGAGACTTGGAGGAGAGCGAACCATTCGACTTCGTGACCTTGTTCGACTATGCCCCGTCCGACTCGGCCGCGTTCGAGGAAATGGTGGCCGAGTTGCGAGCGTCTGAAGAATGGAAGTTCGTCGAACGAGAAGTCGACATCCGCATGAATCGCGACTGGGATTAGTTTCGAATGATGCCCGCACCGACGCTGTATCTGATCGACGATGACCGAGCCGTGACCTACGCGTTGGAAGCGGTTGGCAATTTGTTGCGCTTGCCGGTGTTGGCGTTTTCGTCGGCCGAAAGTTTTTTGAAGTTTGATTTGGCGAACGCGGTCGGCTGCCTGATCGTGGACATCAAGCTGCCGGGGATGAACGGTCTCGAACTGCAAGCTGCGTTGCGCGAGCGTTCGTGCGAACTGCCGGTCATCGTCATCAGCGGTCACGCCGACGTGCCGCTGGCTGTCGAAGCGATGCGCCTCGGGGCACTCACGGTGCTCGAAAAGCCGTTTCCGCTGGACCAACTCACGCCGCACATCCGACACGCGATCGAATTGGACCGAACACGTCGCGAGCTTTCACAGCAACGCGAACTTGCGCGCAGCCGGATGGCGACGCTGACTCCGCGCGAACGCGAAGTGCTGGACCTGGTCACTCAGGGCAAGACGAACAAGGAGATCGCGGCGAAGTTGCATCTGACTCTGCGAGCCATCGAAGACCGCCGCTCGCGGTTGATGCGGCGTGTGGGAGTCAATTCGCTGGCGGAATTGCTCGCGCTGGTCCAGCAAGCCAATCTCGGCGAGGCACCAAAGAACTGACGAACCACGAGCTTCGTCACGGAACTGTTCGCGCTCAACTACTCGCGCTGCGATAGCTCTTCAGTGACCAACGGAAAACGGTTCGTGCCAAAATCAGGCCGACGATCGAGGAGGCCAGCGCGATGGCCGGAAACTCCCAGCTTGTGAAGGGCTTGACGAGTACTTCGGCCGGAACGGTCACGACCAGCAGGATCGGCAGCAGGTAGGAGAAGCTGAATTGCAGAATCTCGCCCAGCTCCCACGCGGCGGGGTTCACACCGTTGTAGATGCTGCGCGGGTAGCGGGCGAAGATCGTGATGTAGAACCAGAAGTCGTACAGCCCTTGGTTGCGGCCCAGCCAAATGCTGGTGCTCGCGAGCACGATCATCAGGCTGTAGAAAAACGCCACGCCGACTCCGACATACAGCAGATACAACCCGACCTGCCACGCCGCGATCGGCTGCCCCAGGCTGACGAGCGCGTATCCCAGCAGCGCGACCGCCAGAAAGATCTGGTTGAACATCGCCAGGTCCATCTTCTCGAACGAGATCAGGAACTGCGTGTCGATCGGCTTCAGGAGCGCGAAGTCGAGATTGCCGGAGCGGATCAGCTCCGAAAAATTCGCCGCGTTGGGCATGAAAAACGCCTCGACGAGCGCGTTGATCAGCATCCCGGTCGCCATGAACGCGAAGTACTCCGGCCGCGACCAGTCGCCGATCCCTTTGACGTTGCGAAAGATGATCTCGAACAGCGTCAGTTGCGCCGCGAACCAAAACGTCCGCGTCAGGATCGTGATGACGAAGTTGCCTCGAAACGTCAGCTCGCGAATGAGCGCGTTGCGGAAGAACATCAGCCAGACACGAAGGTAGTAACGCATGAAACGATCGCAGGTCAGAGCAGTTCGACGCCGCGTTGACCGGCGACGACTTCGCCGATGATCCAAGATGCGAACGGGAACGCAGCCAGCCGTTCGCGCACGGCGGTGACCGCTTCCGGCGCGACGATCAGCGTGAAACCAATCCCCATGTTGAAGACGTGAAACATCTCGAATTGCTCGACGTTGCCGAGCCGTTGCAGCCAATCGAACAGCGGCAAGCGTTGCCACGCGGACGTGTCGATTCGCACGCGGACACCGTCGGGCAGGATGCGTTCGATGTTGTCTTCCAAGCCGCCGCCGGTGATGTGACACAGCCCGTGGATCGAACCGGCCGGAGCTGTTTGCAACACGTCGCGCACCGGTTTGACGTAGATGCGTGTCGGTGCAAGCAGCGCGTCACCGACCGTCTGACCCAGTTCAGCGACATGCGAATCGACGGTCAGCTTCGCGTGATCGAAGACCACTTTGCGGACGAGGCTGTATCCGTTCGAGTGAAAGCCGGTCGACGCCAAGCCGATCACGACGTCTCCCGGTCGCACTGCTTTGCCGTCGATCAGCTTCGGCCGATCGACGACTCCGACGCTGAATCCGGCCATATCGAAATCACCGGCGGCGTACATATCCGGCATGATTGCCGTCTCGCCACCCAGCAGCGCCGATTGACCTTCGACGCAGCCGGCGGAGACTCCAGCGACCAGCGTAGAGATCAGGTCCGGGTCGTCCTTGCCCAGCGCGAGGTAATCGAGAAAGAACAGCGGTTCGGCCCCGACACAGAGCACGTCATTGACACACATCGCGACGAGGTCGATGCCGACGGTGTCGAACTTCTTCGCGTGGATCGCAACCTTCAGCTTCGTGCCGACGCCGTCGGTTCCCGAAGCGAGGACCGGGTCGGTGTAGCGCCCCGCGTCCAGTCGCAGCAGGCCGGCAAAGCCGTCGGCCAACTCGATGACGCGTGGCGTGTGTGTCCGCTTCATCAGAGCGGGCAGCCGCTCCATCGCCTGGTTGTACAAGCCGAGATCGACACCGGCCGATTGATATGTGAACGAGGTCATGCGCAGAGGGCCGCCGAAAATTTGGGATGAAGAGAAGTCGGGCGCGGAATGTAGCGAGCCGTCGTGCCGCGAGACAGGATGCTTTTGTGGGGCAGGTTTTCAACCTGCCAGTCCACACGGGCAGGTTGAAAACCTGCCCCACGACAAACAAAACAGCCCGGCGACCAATTAGTCACCGGGCTGTGAATTCGTTCTTGACGTTCCGTCGGCGGTTAGGGGATGGAGGCGATCAGTGCGTCGAAACTGGCGTCCGAGAAGATCGCTGAAAAATCACCGCTGAACTCGCCGGTACTCGACGAGTTCGTCCCGGTACCGCCGTCCAGAGAATCCGCGGTGCCGCCTTCGCCGGCAAGAGTGTCGTTGCCGTCCTGGCCTCGCAACACATCGTTGCCGGTGCCGGTGCCGCCGAGGAGGGAATCCGCTCCCGCTCCGCCCATGATGCAATCGTTGCCATCTCCGCCGTTGAGCGTGTCTTTGCCGGCACCGCCACGGATGGCATCATTGCCAGATCCTCCCAGCACTTTATTGAGACTGGTGGCGGTATCGAAGCTGGTGTTGTTGGCGCTGAACGAGCCCGTGTCGATGACATCGTGTCCATCGCCGCCGTCGATCGTGTCGTTGCCCGCTTCACCGAACAGGAAGTCATTTCCGCCTTGGCCGAGAATGCTGTCGTTACCAGCGCCGCCATGGATGATGTCATCTGAGTCGGCCAACGCGGAGGAGGGGGCTGTGCCAACGGTCGTTCCGCCAGCACCGCCGTCGAGCTTGTCGTTGCCGGCACCACCTCGGATCGTGTCTTTGCCACTCAGGCCACCGTTGATCGCGTCATCGCCGATGCCACCGTCCAGTGAGTCGTCGCCAGCACCGCCGTCGATCGAGTCGTTGCCGTCGCCACCAGCGATGACATCGTTGCCGCCGCCGCCGGACAAGGTGTCGAGTCCCACGCCGCCGTCGATCGAATCACCCTGGCTGCCGCCGGTCAGTGAGTCATTCCCCACATTACCGATCAATGTGATGTTGCCCGTCACCGCCGAGGCGTTGATCACGTCGTTGCCACTGCCGCCATCGACCGTCTTGATTGGCGTCGCACCTGACAGAGTGACGGTATCGACCGCAGTTCCGCCCAGCAACGTTTCGATATCCGACGCGATGTTGATGGTTCGCGATGAGGTGTTGACTTTGTAAGTGACGGAAAGAGCGCTGGACGTCCAGGTCGAGGCGGCGTTGAGCCCCTTCACCGAGTCGTTGGCAGCGGTACTGCCCACGAGCGCGTTGATGTTGTTGAAACCGCTTGCAGGAATCGAGGTCGCTGTGCCCTTGAAGCCATCGCTCGTTCCAACCGCCGTCAACAAGATCGCCTGAGCGAGCGACGTGCCTGCGAAACTCAGTGTGTCGTTTCCAGTGCCGCCGTCGAGCGTACCACTCAATGACGGAGTGCCGCTTGAGTTTGAGAACACAAAGCTGTCTGGCCCACTACCACCCCGCAAATTCTCGATGCTCGCGAAGGCGATTGAGCCGATTGAGCCACTGTTGGCACCGCTGACCGTGAACACATTGCCGGCAAGACTGGCGGCCACCAGTGTATCGCTTCCCGATCCACCATCCGCCGTCGTGATTGTCGAGCCGCTCAGGGTAAAGGTGTCGGCCGCTGTGCCGCCGATCAAAACCTCGATGTCCGACAAGTTGATCGTGCGGGATGAGGTGTAGTTGACCGTCGCGCCGCTGGAAGTCCACGTCGCGGCTGAATTCAAGCCGCGCACCGAGTCGCTGCCGCTGCTGCCGAACAAGATATCGATGTTCGTGAAGTTGGCGACGGTCACTCCCGCGTTGCCCGTGAATCCATCCGTGGTGCCGGTGCCGGTCAGAGCGATCGCCTGCGAGCTGGTCATGTCGGTGAATTGCAAGGTATCGCCGCCCGCACCACCGTTGATCGTGCCGGTGATCTTGCCATCTTCTTGGAACTCGAAACGATCCGCTTTTGTGCCACCTTGCAGGTTCTCAAACCCGGTGAAGCCGATCGATCCCGATCCGGCCGTGCCGCTGTTGAGACCCGTGATGACGAAGGTCGTCGACGCACTCGGTGCTCCGACCAGCGTGTCGATCGCGGAGCTGCCGATCACATTTTCGAGGCTGATCAAACTGTTGATGTTGACCGTCTGACCGCTCGTCTTGCCCCGAAGGTCGAACGTATCTTCGCCGTCCCCGCCGTCGATGATGCCGTTGACGTTGCTGTCCCCAAGCAGAATGAATTGATCATTGCCGCCATTGCCGGAGAGGTTCACTGTCTGTGACAGACCCAGGATGCGGAATGTGTCATCGGCATCTCCGCCGATCAAGTTCTCGAACGAACGGAAATTGAGGTAATCCGCAGTGTCGATGTAGAGCACATTGTCGATCGTCAAACCCGGAGAGCTGTAGAAGTTATCGCCGTCGATTTTCCAGGCAGCGGTGTTGTCGTCGGGAGTGATGTCGTTGATGCCGTTGAGCGTGTCGCTGGCGGTGCCGCCGAGCAACGTGTCGATGTTTCGGAAACTGGTCAGGACGTTGGAATTGTTCGATGACAGAACCACTCCGCCGCCGTATCCGCTCGACTGATTCTCGCCGAGCGTCGCGTTGAGCGCCGTGGTGTAGGACACGAAGCTCAGAGTGTCGTTGCCTTCGTCGCCGTCGATTTCGCCCGCCAACGTGGCTCCGGCCATGAAGCGGAACGTGTCGAGTCCGCCGCCGCCGCCGCCATGCAAGTCGCCAGAACGAATTCCGGTGATCGTGAACAAATCGTTGCCCCGTCCGCCGGTCATCGTTTCCCAAGCAGCGAAGGTCAGCGTTCGTCCGCCGGCCGAGTACGACATCGAACTGTTGATGTCCCAGACCGCATCCAAATCACGCAAAGGATTGGCCGAGTCTGGAATCGCTCCGACGAACTGATCGTCGGGCGACGAACCGCCGGTGATTGAATTAATGTTTTTGAATCCGCCCAGGAGAGCGTCGCCAGTGTTTTCCGTCCCATTGAAGCCATCGAGCCCACCCAAGGCCGCCAGCGTGACCGTTCGGCCGGTTGCCAAGCCGGCGAAGTTGAGCAAATCGGTACCTAGCCCGCCGTCGATGGTACCGGTCAGGAAACCGGACCCCGTCAACTTGAACGTGTCCGCGCCGCTGGAGCCGGTCAAGTTCTGGAAGTTCTCGAACGTCAAGACGGGCGTGGTGGCTCCTGTCGGAGTGACCGTTCCCGAATCCTCAGAGGTGATGTCGAACACCGAACCGGAGGTCAAACCGATCAGCGTGTCGATGCCGTCGCCGCCGATGACCGTCTCGATCGTGTCGAGATTGTTGAGGTTCACGGAGCCCACGATGCTGCCGATCGTCGCCGCAGTCGTATTGCCTTCAAAGCTGACCGTGTCGTCGTTCGCTCCACCCGTGATGGTTCCATTGAGCGTCGCGCCTTCATTGAAGCGGAACGTGTCGTCTCCGGCTCCACCATTCAAGTTGGCGCTTTGGTTTCCGCTAATCCCAAAGAGATCAGAATTGTTGCCGCCGGTCAGGTTCTCGATGCTCGAGAACGGCAACGTTGCAAATGGAGCGACGTTTTCCGCGTAGATGCTTGCCGCATCGAGCGTCCACGTCGCCGCCACGTCGCGTCCGATGAGTGTGTCGCCGCCATTGCCGCCGGCGATGCTGTCGATGTTCTTGAAGTCCCCAGAAATCACCTTGGTCAATGGGCTGCCACTCTCCACTCTCCCATTGAAGCCGTCGGTGAGACCCAACCCCGTCAGAGTGAAGGTTTGACCGGTTGACGCCGGAGCGAAACTCAGTGTGTCGGTTCCAGCTCCACCATCGACATAGCCCGTGAGCTTGGCTCCATCGCTGAAGATGAACGAATCGGTCCCGCCACCACCGATCAAGTTTGCGGTCTGTGTGCCGTTGCTGACCGTAAAGGTGTTGTTGGAATTCAGGCCAACGTTGAAATTCTCGAAGGCCGAAAACTCCAACGCCTGTCCGGACAACTGGTCGATGTAGCGGTTCGAGCCATCAATCTCCCAAGTCGCATTCCTGTCATCGATGCCCTTCAACGAGTCAGTTGTCGCGGCCGTCGCGATGATCGAGTTGATGCCTTTGAATCCGCCAGTGATCGCGCCGGTGTCAGTTCCCGTGAAGCCAGTGCTGTCGTCACCAGTCAGCTCAACGGTTCGTGCGGTCCCCAGCAGAGACAGATTCAATGTGTCTTTTCCGCCCTTGCCATCAATCGCACCACCGATCGTCACTCCGGACGAAATCTTGAAGGTGTCATCAGACGCTCCGCCGTTGAACGACTCAAAGAGGGAGTACGTGACCACGACCGTTCCAGCGGAGTTCGCGATATTGCCACCCGTGGACGACGTGAGATTCCAAGTGTTGATGGCATTGGGACCGGTCAGCGTGTCGCTGTTCGTCATGCCGCCGACAAAGGTTTCAATCCCCAGGACCGTGCCGACCTTTGTCGATCCTATTCCGCCCACAATGACGCTCACAGGGGTGGTGTATGCGGCGTAACTCAGCGTATCCAAGCCGGGGGTGCCACCGCCGTTGATGGTGCCGGTGACCCCGAATGTGTCTGACAAAAAGAAGCGGTCGTTTCCGGTGCCACCCGTCAGGTTTTCAAAGCTGGTGAAGACCGGCGCAGTCGCGGCATTGGTGAAATTGCCGGTGTTGTCGGCCGTGATGTACCAATCCGTGGCGCTGTTTTTCCCGGTCAAAGTGTCCTTCAACGCCGTATTCGCGGTATTGCCGACGTAGCTCTGGAGATTGCTAAATCCAGGTACGATACCGGTCGGTCCAGCGAGAATTCCGGTGGCCGTCGAGGTCTGCAAATTGACGGTGGCAGCCGTTCCATAGGTCGCGTAGCTCAGGACGTTACCAGTCCCCGTACCATTGATGGTTCCGGGTACCGATCCACCAGCGGCGAAGCCAAAGGTGTCCGCAGACGCACTGCCCACCAGGTTTTCGAGTCCGAGGAAAGCCAGAGTCAACGGTCCAGCGGACGCGATGGTGCCAGAACCAAGTCCGTTGATGGTCCAATCGAGAGCCGCAGCAGCGCTCACGGCGGTGAACGTGTCGCTACCCAAGGAATCTTGTCCGGCACCGTCGATGGTGCGGCCCAAGGTGGTGAGCTTCGCTTTAACGCTGTCGTTATGGCTGGTCCCCACAAAGCCAGAGAATTCTCCGGTCAAAGTCACGGTGACACCGGGTGTGCCCGCCCCGAAGACGGTTTGAGCGGCCGTCGAGTCCATGTCGAAGGTCACGCCAGCCACAGCCCCCGTGAAATCCACCGTGTCTTGGCCAGTGCCACTGCTGTCGAGTGTTTGAATCGCACCGGGTGTCAACAGCAACGGAAGCTTGTAGCGATCGTTATCGTCCCCGCCGACCAGATTGTCATTGCCGACACCGTCCACCAGGACGTCGTCCCCATCTCCGCCCTCCAGCGAATCGTTGCCACTTCCACCCGTCAGCAAGTCTTTCCCGCCCCCGCCGACAAGCGTGTCGTTACCCGATGAGCCTGTCAGGATGTCGTCCCCAGCGCCACCAATGACGTGCTCGATGCTGCTGATTTTGGAGAGATCCGTTGGATTGATTCCCGTGGCCAGGTTGACGGTCACTGGACTCCCGGCCCCGTAACCCGAATAGCTCAGCGTGTCCGTGGCGGATCCGCCTTGCAGGGTCTCGATATTAGAGAAATTGAAGCCGTTCAATGAACCAGCTTGGGGGCCGCTCATGTTGAACGTGTTCGGTGAAGACGCCAGGCCGATGAGCGTATCGTTACCCCCTCGACCGTTTACCGTGACATTCCCCCTGTTGAGCGACGGGTCTAACCCCAATAGCTTCAAGGTATCTCCTAAGGTACCGCCGACTCCATCCGCGTTGATCGTCAACGAGTTCGTTGGGTTCTGGAAGATCACCGTCTCGCTGGTGCCAGTGCTGGAAAGCACGCTCTTACCATCCGCGTTCGTGCCGCTGTCGTTCAGCGTGATGGTGTCGGCCGAGTTGCTGAAGGTAAACGTGCGGTCTGTCGCCACGAGTTCATCGGAGATGGGTTCCAGACCCGAGTAGGTGACGACCTTTCCATCCACATTCACCGTGCCACTGCTAGCATTGGTGAAGGTATGGATGACTGTCCCGACCGTTCCGATGGCTTTGATCAATTTGAGACTGTCGCTGCCTGCGCCGCTGCCTCCTGCGAAGGCGACACCACCTGCGGGAACGGGAGTTCCACCAGAGCCACCGAAATCAATGGTCAGTTCGTTACTGAATCCATTTCGGCCGGTGATCAGGACATCCGTGGTTGTGGCAATGGCCATTGGCGGAACCACGTCGTTAGCGGGAGTCATACCGCTGGACTCGTAGACGTGTAGTATTCCACCGACGTTGACCAGGGTCACGTTGTCAAAACCTGCCGCCAATGTCACGGTCAACTGTTCGTTAAGGTCCGTCAAATTGATCCTGATTGTGGCCGTGTCAAACATTGTTTCCGTGATCGGGCTTACGATGTCTGCGACCTGCACGACGAGATCGAAGTACTGGTTGACTTCATAGTTCATTTGCGAAGCATCGTTGACGGCGATTTGTCCCTCGTTTGCGCCGCTGGTCACGATCGAAAATGCAGTGGGAACCGCCGTACCGCTCTGGTTGACGATTGAGAGGATTGAGTAACTGATCGCTTGACCGGGATTGGGATCAAGCGCCGCGACGGGCGTACCAGGAACCACGGCCCCGCTAAGCGAGTTCTCCACAATTGTGAAAGATTGATCGTTGATGACTGGCGCTTGATTGATATCGATATCCACCCTCCCGGTGTCCGTACCGCCGTTGCCGTCGCTGAGCGTATATTCGAAGAAGTCAGTCAGTGCCCCACTGTTGTCAGGGGCGTAGGTAAACGAACCGTTGGGATTCCAGGTGAACACTGAGAAGAAATCTGGCATATCAGTAATCGCCAGCACCGTCAGTGTATCCGCAGGGAGATCGACGTCCGTGTCGTTCGCAAGCACCCCATTGGGATTCACAGTGATCGTGAATCCAGCGCGAACGACGTAAGTGTCGTCGACCGCGACGGGATCATCGTTGACCGGATTGATCTGAATGTCGAACGTGGCCGTCACAAAGGCGTTCGCGTTGGGAGCGGGACCATTGTCGGTGATTCTCAGCGTGACCGTGGCTGTCCCGTTCACGTCGTTGTCGAGAAGCGTGAACGTCAATTTTCCGGTGGAATCGATCGCTGGCTGGCCACCGGCCGTGAACAATCCCGAATTGTTATTGCTGAAGTTAGAATACGTCAGTGTCTGGGTGACTTCATCGTCGGCAGTGACCGGGCCCTTCAGACTGCTTGACGCGAACGTGTTTCCACCAGCAGTCACGATGTCTGCGGCGGTTGCCCCTTCGAGAACGACGAAAGGACTTGGCGGTGTAAACACCGCAACAGGGGCGTCGTTGACGGCGGTCACAATGAAGCGACGTGTGTGTGGAAGCAGCAGATTATTGGTCTGCGGTGAGTCCTGCGTTCCGTTCACCGGATTGACCCAGTAGTTCCCCAGGTCGTTGACGGCGATGTCCAAACTGATGTCGTCGTTGGGGGCACCGAGTCCCGTAGGATCGTTCACGTCCTGTCCTGGCTTGAAGCTCAACCCATCCAGCGCCGCCTGCAGTTCCAACAGTGTTCCACGGAAGGTGGCAGCGATGACGCCTGCTCCGGCGGGTGCGGCGTCCACCGCGTTGTCAGAGCCGGCGGGGACCATCGATCCACCGGGCAGTGTCTCCGCTGCGAAGCTGAAGTCCAATCCGAAGATCGTGGCGAGTTTGAAGGTTCCGTTCGTGGCGGTCAGCGTGACTTGCAACTCGCCGTTATTCAAGAACGCATCCGCGTCTGTGATCTGGATGGCACTTGCACCCGAAAGCGTGACCTCGGTGTCTTCCGCTGTTGATGGCGTCGTCAGCGGCAGGACGATCAACGGTCGATCGTTGGAACCGTTCGTCACCAGGATGTTGAACTGGGTTGTGCCGTCCAATTGGTTCGGCTGAATCGTGTTACCCGCCGTGTCGCGAATCGCATTGGCATAGGCCGGATGCAGCGGATCGGCCTCGTTATTGACCTTGATGTTGTATCGCGCCTCGGACGGGAACACGGTCAGCGCGGTGAAGATGGATTGATTATTGTTCGCGTTGTAGGCGAAGGTGTAATCGACGTTCTGCACCAGGAGCTGCGGTGCATAGGTCACCAAAGCTCCGGCCAAGTGAGCCACGGGGAACGGGCGTGTGACCGTCAAAGTGGTCCCGTTAATTGCCGTGACTTTCATGGCCTCCGAGTCGACCAAAATCGTGAATGGAGCAGTGGTCGGGAAGCCAGTCGCAGTCGTGAGCTCGATGCTCGGATCAAGCGTCGCCGCATCGAGCGCGAGCGTCCCGGTCACAGCGGCAGAGGTCACCAACGCTCCGATCGAGTGAGCCACTGGTGCCGTGCGACTCACGAAGAATGTGTTTCCGGCGATCGACGTGACCGTCATCGCCTCCGATTCGACGAAGATCGAGAACGGTGCTGCGGTGGGGAAACCTGATACGTTGCTGAGCGTGATCGACGAATCCAGCGTCGTGACACTTCCTGCGATCGTCCCGGTCACGATCGCGCTGGTGTAATTGGTGATGTCGATCTGCGTCAGTGTGAATGCCGAACCGGCGAGTAATCCGACCAAGCTGTCATCAACCCCCACGCCCGCGTTCGGGAGCGTACCTGGGTCAACCAGCGAGACTACGAACTTTGTCAGCAGCGGAGGATTATCGATCGACATGCTGTTGTTGGTCAGATCGAGATCCACGCCCGCTTGATTGTCTGGAACCAGGGTGGTGTTGTCGGGAACCACGTTGAGCGAAGCGACGGGACCACTGAAGTCGGCCAGCTCGATCGCTCCGCGGTCCTTGAAGATGTTCGAACCGAGACCGGCTGAGACGTCAAAATTCGGCTGCTTGTCGGTCACTCGCTGTTGACCGTAGAGGTCGAAGTCCGGCGAGAAGAGGTTCTGCGTCGGAATCCCCAGCGCGATCGTCACCGGCGTGTACGTTCCCCGTGCCACGCGAGTATTCAACGAGCTGTCGATGGCTCGATTGGGATCGGAGGCCGTACTCGGAGCCAGATAGAAGTTGCCGACGGACGGATTCAAGAACAATGGAGATAGCGGATTCGCAACTTGGATCGAATTGGTGCCCACAACGCCGTTGCTCGTGTTGTTCTGGAACAGCGTTGTCGTGACATCAGTGTTCGGTGACGAGGTACCGTCCACCGAAACTCCGAAGACTGTGTTGGCGACGATGTTGTTCATCAACGTCGGGCCGGCATTGTTGGCGACCAGAATGCCCGTACCTCTTGGGACCAGACCACCATAGATGGTGTTGTTGACGATCTTGCCCATCGGCACAGCCGCTTGCGGCGAGTTGCCAGGGTCACCCCGGAATTCAATCCCCGCATTGTTCTGTCCGTAGTTCGACAACACGTTGTTGACGATCATCACGCTGGTCACCAGCCGGTTGGTGTTGGCGACCGGCGTATTGCGAGCGACTCCTGGATACGTGAATGAGCCGTTGTTATCGCGAGCGCCCGGTTCCACGACGATGCCCGAACCAGAGATGTCATGCACGAAGTTCCCTTGGATCACGACCATCCCTTGCGGTCGTGAAACGTTCTGATCGCCCGGAACGACGGACGACGTGTACATCGCGGTACCGATCGTGGCATACTGGCTGCCGATGAGCCGATCGTTGGTATCAAACGGTGTTGTGACCGACGGAATCACTTTACCGGGAATCGCGGCATCCATCCCGAACGTCATGTACTCTGCACCACGGCGGATTTCGAATTGATACGTTCCAGAGCCGATGACGACCGGAGGAGCAGGGAAAATTTTTGATTGCTGATCCGCACGGCTATTCGCAAAGCCTGTGTACAAGTCTGTGAACGAAGGCGCAGCGGCGGCTGGCCCACCGGCCGTCGGATAGGTGACCATCTCACCACGCTCCGCGAAGCCGACGATCAAGTCGTCAACATAGAAACCACCGTGGTTATTGTTCTGACCACGTCGGGCGGCGAGGTCGACATCGTCGCCAATTTCCTCAGAGAAATGACCAAAGCCATCGCCAGGTAACGCGGGTGCGTCTTGATCGAGCGCTTCACCGACGCTGCCGGCGGTCGAGAAATCGAACCGGAATTGAACGTTGGCGCTCCCGACAAAGGACGACAAATCCACGCGCGCCTGCCGCCATGTGTCGGTACTAAACAGTTGTTGGACGGCACCGTTGGCGGACATCGCCGCACTGCCATAGGTAGAGTCGTCGGCGAGGAACAGACCCAATTCGCCCGCTGCCGGAGCGGGGAAGACTACGGTCAACTGAGAGTTGTTGGTGGCCACCAGGTTCCAGGATGATCCCCCATCGGTGGAGACAAAGACGCGAGCACTGTCGCGCATGTTCTGGTCGGTCAGGTTGGAACCGCCGCCTGGCGTTCCGTCTCCGGTATCCAACAAGTAATTGAAGTAGAACGTCGGCTTGTCGGCGGCCGTGTAGCCGGAGAGGTCGATCGTATTGGTCTTCAGCCGTCCGAACGCTCCACCAGGGGTGTTGTAGTTGTTGCGGATATTCACGTTAGAGGTCAGGTCGTTCTGCCAGATATTATTCAGGACGCCTAACTGGCTTTCGCTCCCCTGATAGGCGTAATAGTTGTTGGTGGTGCTGCCGCCGGGGGTACGAAACGTCTCCAACCCGAAGTACAAATTCGCACTGCCCACAGACTCTTGATAGCTGTCCTTGTTGTCATTCGTTGCCAACCCGTAGGTCAGATCACGAGGAGCGGCTTTCAAAGGATCAGAAGGATCACGGCTATTATCGGGAGTCGCATTGATCCCGTGACCGATCGAATTGTTCGTAAACGTCGTCGGATGCCACAGGTTGATGTCCAACGGCGAAAACGCCAGACCACGAGCGCCGCTCAGGGTGGCGTTCGTCGCGATCACGTCATCGGGCAAGTAATCGCCTGGCACTGAAGAGATCGCGACCGACGCGCTCGAAACGCCTCCCATACCAAAGTTGTCGACGATCAGCAGCGGTTGCGCGGTTCCGCCGTAAGTTGGTCCTATGAACTGAACGATATCCGAGCTGGCCGGAAGTCCTGCTCCAATGGCCGAAACGGTGACATCGGCGGCGGTCAGGGCCGGAAGTCCCACAAGTGCATCAAAGACGCTGAGACGGCCGTCCTGTTGTGTCGAGATCGGGAACGTCGCGACCGAGAAACTCAAACCCTTCCGAGTTTCAATCGCATTGAAGGACGCCGCATTTCCGCGGATGACGTCGCCGGTGACCGTGACGGTGCCACCAACCAAAGTAGTAGTCGCGAGGTCCACGGTAATCACGGGTTGATTCACGTCCACAAACAAAGTGGAGGTGCCCGTGAAGTCAATGTAGTAGGTGGCCCCTTGGTTCAAAGTTAAGCCGTTGGATGAAGTGACCGTGACACCGTTCGCTCCAATGCTGGCCAAGGTGTTGAGCTGTGCTTGAACGGTGGCCGCGGACGCGTTGAAGTTCATGGTGCCTGTGGTGTCAGGTCCGAAGGTCAGTGCGAACCGTCCACTAGCGCTCGGGGACATCGTCAACGCTTGGCGCTCGAAGTTCCACGACTGCGGCGTGGGAGTGACGAGGATTGCGGGCATGTCCCGATTCGCGCGCAGTCCCGTGAATTGGACCGTGAACGGACTGCCCGGCATCGGCCCGCCGGTAACGATGGCTTGGCTTCTGCCCAAAGCGGCGTCGAAGTCGGCCTGCAAGACTGCTTGGGTGACATTGAACGGAATGAAGGTTCCGATGGTCGTCGTCCCCGGCAAGATCGGATCATTCAAAGTCAGACTGAACGTGTTCACCGGGACGACCGCCGCCAGATTACTATGTGCGGCCGCCGTCGTGCCATTGGCTCCGCGAGTGACTCCGGTCACGACGTTTCCGAATTGCGTCGCGAGCAAGGTTGTGTAGGTGATCTGCTCATTGTCGATTTGGATCGTCCCGCCCGTTGAGGGGAAGCCGGCCGTGGAGCTGACCGGAATCGTAGGCTGAACCGCCGTAATCGCGCCGCTTACGTTGGAGGTCACTAAATACACGATGGCATTGACGGAATGCGCCGCGGCGACCGTTCCGTTGACTCCACGAGTCACTGCGGTCCCAACCGACCCGAACGCCGTCGTACCAGTGAACGTCGAGTAAGTGATCTGCTCGCCGTCAATCAGGATCGTCCCGGCGGCCGGGAAGCCGGTGGTGCTGGCCACGTTGATGATCGTGCTGATAGCAGTTGCGGGCCCGGTCATGGTGGTCTGACGCCCGCCGGTCATGGTGGCGATCGTCTGAATTTCATTGCCGTCAAGATTTGTCGGGTTACCAGTCAAGTCGTCCAGATTGCGCTGCCCCAGATCGGCCCCACTGAACGTCAACTGGCTCACCGACATCGTGACCGTCGCGCCGGCCGCGTGGCTCGATGCCGCGGTACCGTTCACGGCGCGGACCAAGTTGAGGAACTGCGTTTGCGCCGCGTTCTTCCCGCTGTACGTCATCTGCTCTTGATCAATGGTGATCAACCCGTTGTTGGGGAAGTTGCCCGTGCTCCCAACGTTCAGCGTCGTGCCGTTGATCGTGACGTTCCCGGTGAGACCGGCGCTCAACGTTGCCGCCGAACCCGCGACAGTCCCGGCCCCGGGGTGAACCGCGGTGATCGCGTTCTCAACCGCGACCGCGACTTGCGCGGCGGTGGAGACGTTTGCCGTCAGCGTCGCCGTCGTCAACACCCGAGAGATGGTCGCACCGCCGGCGTGATTGGCGATCGTAGTGCCATTCGCGCCACGCGTGATGCCTGTGAAAGACGTCGGCGTCGTCCCCGTATAAATGATGTCTTCGGTGCCGATCCGAATCCTTCCGAAAGCCGGAAAACTGGTCGTGTCCACCGCACTGATATCGGCGCTGAGCGGGAAGATGGCCGACCCGTTCGCGTGGTTCACAATCGCCGTGCCATTTGCACCACGCGAGACTCCCGTGAAGGACGTCGCTGTGATCCCCGTGTAAATGATGTCTTCGGTGCCGATCCGAATCGTTCCGAAAGCCGAGAAGCCGGTTGTATCTACGACATTGATGTCAGTGAGATTCGTTGCCGAATCGGTGACGAGGCTGATTGGCGCATTCACCGCGTGGCTGGCAGCGGTGGTACCGTTCGCCCCGCGCGTGACCCCCGTGAAGGACGTCCCTGTTGTCCCCGTGTAAATGATGTCTTCGGTTCCAATGCGAATCGTGCCAGAAGCCGGAAAACTGGTCGTGTCGGCGTAGATGTCGCTGCTGCTGCTGCTGACGCTGAGCAGAGCGATGCCTGTTCCATCCGGGTGATCGACAATCGCGGTGCCATTCGCCCCGCGCGTGATTCCTGTGAAGGATGCCGCGGTAATCCCCGCATAAGTGATCTCTTCACTGCCAATCCGAATCGTTCCGGAACTCGGGAAGCCGGTCGTATCGACCACATTAATATCCGCAACCGGATTGACTCCCGTAGCTCCACTCGTGGTGGCAATACTCGTTACGGTTATTCCACTCAGATGATTGACAATCGTGGTACCACCCGCCCCGCGTGTGACCCCGGTGAAGGATGTCGCTGTGATCCCGGTGTAAGTGATGTCTTCAATTCCAATTCGAATCATTCCGGAACTCGGGAAGCCGGTCGTATCGAACACATTAATATCCGCAACCGGATTGACTCCCGTGGCTCCAAACGTAGTGTCCGAGGGAGTACCCGACGTTGTCGAAATGGCTCCCGTGGCACCGCTTGCTGTGGTCGAAAGGGTGGCACCGCTTGTTGCCGTCGTCAGAACCTCGAACACGCTGGCCGTGTCGTTGTGTGGAACGGCCAACGTGCCATGAACTCCGCGTCCGAGCGGGGCGATCGTGAGGGTCGTCCCTGCACGACTTTGGACGAGCATCTCTTCGTTGTCGACTCGAATGATGAAGTTCGCTCCAGGCAGTCCGGCCGCGCTCTCGACGTCGAACGACGTATCAACATCATCGATGCTGTCTTGCAAGCTCGTGACGTGATACAGATTGTCCACGAAGCTCAGGGTGTAAGTCCCGCCGTAAGCGGCGGTGCTCACGAGTTGTATTTCATTCTGACTGACCACCGCCGGAGCGTTGTACGCGATGGGTGCCGTCGTCTGTGGTGCCGTGCCCGGAAGCCCGTCGTCGTCGAAGGACAGCGTGAAATAACTTCCCGCCGTCGGAGCGCCGGCGACGCTGATCGTCTGCGAAGAGTTCCCGCCGTCGAACGCGATCATGCTATCGCCGATGTTCGCCAGAGTGGCATCGGTGTTGAGCGCCAGCAAGCTGCCGTCTCGTGTCACGGCGAGCAGAGTGTTCTTGAAGTAGCCGGGAATGCTGATGCTGTCACCGGCGGCGTGGCCTTTGTCGACGCTTGCGTCGCGAGTCACATCGACCGTCGCAACGTTGCCGACCGTGCTGGACGCGGTCACGCTCATCATTTCGTCCCCGATGAGCAGATCGAATGGTAACGTCGTTGGCAGCGTATTCAGGAGATTAATCGTGATTGTGGTCTGCCCCGCGGTGATGTCGGCCGCCAACGTGCCGTTGATAATCGGCACGTTCTGTGGACCAAGGGCCAAGCCTTCAAATCCAGTGTCGCTGCCGTTGGGCTGCACATTGGTCCCGGCTGCACCGAAACCCGATGCGCCCGTTCCGATCCCCAGCGATGAAAAGTCGCGACGGATTATTGCCACACCGGACGCCCGATCGATCTCAATCAACTGACTGCCGCGTCCTGCGGTTCCTTCACCGCTCGTCACCCCATAAAGAATGCCTCCGCCGCTACTGTCGATGCGATCGAACGCCAAACCGGTGACGTTGCCCTGAATGCGCTGGCCAGAGGGATCATCGCTGCCGCCGAGCGCCGTGATCGTTTGCCCGCCTCGAACTGTCGTTGCCGCATTTACGCCACCCGTCACCGCCGTCAGAACTTGCTGCGCCTGGGCCGCCAAGTTTCCTGTGCTAGCGGTCACGCCATTGACGGCGTCCACGACCGCTTGAATCGTTGCGAAGGTAGTGCCATCGTTGAAGGCATTCACCGTGACCACACCGTTCGCGACGTTCGTGATTCGCGTCGGATTGTTACTCGAGGTGACGATCAATTGGACGCCGTTCGCCTGCGCGCCCTGTGCCCGAGTCTGAATGTTGATGGTTCCGGAGGTCGGAGCCGGGTCAAAGAAAAGGCCGCTCCCGCTGGCGGGATTGGTACCGGCCAACTGGATGTCGCCACGGATACCAGTGGCTAAGTTGGACCCCGTGGCTTGATTGAGCGCGGCGCTGCCGGTATTTGTCGCGGTATAAAGTTTCGAGTTATAAACCGTCCCACCTGCGGTGGTCGCATCGAACCCGCTGTCACGCACGGAATAATACAAGTCATACGAAGGACCGGGATTGCCGGATCGTCGGAATGTCAAACCGTCCACATCGTCCGAATTCGTGAATTGTTCGAACGCCTGGCTGCCCACGCCGCTCTGGAACGCGGGCGATCCCGCCGAGATCGCGTCCGAGCCCACATCAGTGACGACGCCTGTCCCCGAATCGATGGTGACCAGCGTGCCGACCTGACCATTATTGGTGCTGCTGTTGCCGGTATTGACGCGGCGATAGCCATAGAGCACGCCATCCGACCGGATCACCACATCTTGTAAATTGCTGCTGTTCGCATTGGTGCCCAGGCCCTGGTCTCTTGATGGGCGCGTGGCCCGGTTGGCAGTCAGCGGATTATTGGTCTCGATGAAGTTCAGACCCTGGACGTACAGCGCGACCTCTTGGAACGTCATCGGCGTCACTTGCGACGACACCGTATATTGGTCGTTGATGTTGATCAGCGGGACGGCCGAACTGGGTGCTCCGACATTCGACGCATCAATGGCTCCGACCGGATCGACTTGCGCGCCATTCGAGGTGTAACCCACGAAGCCGATATGATCTTCCGCGATGCGTTTCAGCGAATCGACTGGCTCCAAGCGGACGGTTCGCTGGCCGTCGTTGCCGTCAAAGAAGGCCGTCAGCGCCGTGGGCATCTGCTCGTTGTTGACCACCGCCAGATAGTACCGGACTGGCTGAGCGGTATCGTCAACCGCCGGCAATGAGATGGGGCCGATGAAGGCATCGTGAATTCCGGCGCTGCCGCGAGACAAATCCGTGTCGTTGTTTTGTCCAGGTGCTCGCTGATCGTCTTGAACGTTCGAAGAGCGGCCGACGAAGATCACTTTTCCGTTGGAATCGAACAGAGCCAAGGTCGTATCCGGCCGCGTGAGTCCGTCGGCCCAGTCCAAGTCGATGACCCCCGACCACTGCATTCCCAGACCGTTTGCGCCCGGAATGATTTGCACTGCTTGGTAACCCAGATCCAACTGATAGAAATCGATGTCCGTCGCCCCGGCCAGAAATCCCGCGACTCCGACACTGTTGAGGTCGGAGGCCATGAGGTTGCCGAGGTATTGGCCACCGAGTCGATTTTGGTTGTCACCGGCGATTTCACCCGCCTCGGCGGTCAGCGGGCTGTGATACGGCAGTCCCTTCACGTCGACACCAGTCGTCGCGTAGCGAATATCCGCGAACTGTACGGTGACGCCCGGCTGTTGATCGCGTTGCTGCAAACGAATCTGCAATTGGTATTGGCCGCTGGTCAGACCACCCTTCAGATCGGTGAGGTTGGTCGTGTTGGTCTGATCCGTGGAGGATGGATTGCTCCGCACGCGCACGAAGTAGGTGTTGGTGGTTCCCGCATTACCATTGAGCGTGACTCGCATCCCGGCATCGCGGATGGTGGTCGCATAGAAGTCGCCACCTTGCTCGACGGACTTGGTCAGCGTCGTGGGAGTGATCGTTCCCACGGTCAACACAGGGACGAGCGCATTGCTGAGACCTTGCGAGCGGGCCAGCACGTTGCCATTCGCATCGATCATCTCCAGCACCGTGTCGAGCGCCGGATCGGTCTTGTCGATGTCCAACCAGATTTCCGTGCCGGCGTCGGCCGTGAAGCTGTACACGTCGACGTCTTTGGGTGAATCGACGCTGATGTAGCCATGGACTTCGTAGCCACCACGACGATGTTCATCGGCGGCTTTAAGATTGGGCGCGAGGTCACCCAGGAACTGCGCGTTGTTCAAGGAGGCATTGACCGTGCCGTTGATGTCGGTGCCACCAGTCAGTGGCTTTTCGAGTTCGTTCACCGAAACGAAGTTCGCATCGTTCGAGTATTTGTCGAACAGGACGCGGTCCCAATCTCCCGCGATCGGAGCGATTCCGACTTGCGTCCCCGCGTTGTGGCTAGTCGCGAGGGTGCCGTTCAGGCCGACGGCCAGAATTCGCAGAGTCGTCGCGTTGACGATGGTCAGTTGCATGACCTCGTGGTCGATCATCGCCAGGAAATTACCGCCGGGCAAATGACTGGTACTGACGACCGTCAGGGTATTGTTTCCAACCCCGAACGGTGCGGCAAACGCAGCGGTCAGCACCGTGTCGTTGCTATCGGTGTCGGTATGCGGGAAGCCCTTCGGATCGAGGCCGGCTCCGACCTGGTCATCCTTCAAGGAGGTCATCACCACCGGGAAGCCGGGAGTGCCAATGATCTGCATCGAAGCGCCAATGCGATCGGGAATGTCGATCAAACCGATCTTGGAGCTGCCGATATCGAAGCCCGCCGAAGGTCCGAGTTTGATCACCAAGCTGGCGTCCGGAGCACTCTGCAATCGCAGCCCACCCGATGTATGGAACATGAAGTCCGCGATACCCGTCACCAACGAGACTTGATCACCACCGTTATGCGCGGTGGCTCCTGAGCCACCGGTTGCTGCCCGATTCACGGTCAGTTGAGCCCCGTTGACGGCCGTGACGGTCATCCATTCGCCGCCAATTGCCACCGTGAACGGTGTTGCTGGGAAAACTGTCGCGTCCGTCACATTGAACTGCGTGGCTCCCGCTCCGATACCTCCCACGAGTGGGGTTTGCAGCAACGAAATCGGTGCGGCCGTGAGGATATGCACGATGTCGGTATCGTCCCACACCGTTTGAGTGTCCAAGGCACCCGCCCGGACTCGCATGCCCAGCAAGGCATTCAGAGTGAGCAGTGGGTTGTCCGAATCGCTCGACATACGATTGAGGCGAACCAGCGGACCTTGGTTGTCCGCGAACTGCGGGAAGTTCGACAGCGAACCGGTCGATCGACCTGGATCGGTGACGTTGATCGCCTTCATGGCATCGGGGTCGATGCTGATGACGGATCCGTTGTTGTCCTTGAAGACGTTGTTGACGAGGACTGGTTGCGCACCCAGCACGAAGATGACAGCGGCGTCGTTGGTTTCGCGATTGCCGCGCTGGCCATCTGGCCCAGCGGCACTGACACCGTTGGCGTTGAACTCGAACGTCGTGTTGGCGACTCGCGCGGTCGCTTCGTGAATTTCGAGCGGATTGAAGCTGCCCGTTCCACCCTGAACCGGAGTCTGGCCACCGGCGAACGCGATGTAGGCATGGTCGAGGCTGACGTGGCTTTGCACCTGGAAGACCAACCCACCCCAATCGCCAACTCTCGGCGCGTTCGCGTTGGCCGAGGTGAAGGGGCTGAAGCCATCTTTCTTGAGATCGAAGGTGCCGCTGGCTCCGCCATATCGGTCATCGAAGATCGACGTGAAGACTACGGGAGTCCCGTCGATTCCTTCCGCGATGAGATTCGAAGTTCCGCGTTCCGCTTCGATGCGGGCACTCCCCAATTTCACGACGGTTCCCGGATCGATCATCAGCCGTCCGCTCGGACGTGCCGTGCTGACCCCGCCTTCGGTGACGGTGTTCAGCTTCACGACGCCGTTTGTCATGGGAACAACGGCTGGGGATTCGAGCAAAGGCGAGTTATTGACGGTCAGCGGAGCGATGTTTTGGCTGCCGAGTTGAATCGTGAATTCAATGTAAATTGGAGCCTGCGGCAGATCGCCGCCCGTGACGTTCACGCCACCCGATCCAACCCCCGCCAAGTTCTCGAGTGCCGCTTGAATTTGAGCCGGCGTCGCTGTGCTCGCCAGCGGGACCGTCTTGAGTGAGAGGGTAATATTATCCAAAACAGAAACCGTAGCTCCCGAAGCGTGCGGGGCCGGTGTTGTGCCGTTGAAGCCGCGCTGCACGCCACCAGCCGCCGTTAAGAGCATCTCTTCGTTATCAATCTTGATGGCGATTGGACGAGTGGTGGGAAATCCCACCGTGCCGGAGAAGGGCATGACCACCACGGCGGCATTGACCGCTGCGGTCAACGTGTTGCCCGTAGGGTTGTAGCCGTGAGCGACCGCAGTTGTGCCATCGACTCCGCGCTGCACGGTGATCGTGTTGTTGACGATATTGATCACTCGCATCCGTTCGGCCCCGACGATGATGTCGTACGAGCCATTACTGACTGCCGGCAACGTCGTCGAGTCTGCGACCGTCATCGTCGTTTGACCCGCGGTGATCGTCTTGGTGATGCTCGTTCGCTCGGTTGGAGCCACGCCGTTGTAGTTCAGCGTGAAGAATCCCGACGTCGGCTGGCCGAGGACATCCAACTGCTGAACTTCATTACTGCTCAGCGTACCTCCCGCGTTGCCGACGATCTCCAAATTTTCCGTGATGATGTGCGTGATGTCGGTGTCATTGAAGCGAGCATTGACACTCAGTTTGTCGATCGGCGTGCCGTTCGCATCGGTCTTGATCCGGATGAACAAACCATTAAGCGAGTTGTTCGTGGCGGCGGTGCCACCGAGCAAGTTTTTGTGAATGTCTGGCCCGATGCGGCCGTTCGAGTCATCGAAGCTATTGGGGTCGGCGGAGATCGCCGCATCGTTGCTGTTAGTAATCGTGGAGTAAGCGACCGTGGGACGCTCGGTGAGGATATGGATCGGGTCGTAAACATCGACGACCGAATTCACGGAGACCTGGCCACCGCCGTAGCTGAGGCTGGCTTGAAAGACCGAGTTCAAGAAGACCATGTTGCCGTCGCGGTCTCTGAAGACGTTGTCGTTCATGTCCGAGTCTTGGCGGAACACGATGCCGCCCCAGTGTCCAGCAAACGGTCCCGTTGAGGAGGCGTCACTGTTGCCACCGATCGCATCATTACGGAACGAGGTCAAATACACCTGTCGCGACGGCGTGCCGAGCAACTGCAACGCTCCGTCCTGCCGATCCACATTCGCCACTGAAGAACCGACATCAATGTTCGCACTTTGCAATTTCAGGATCGCACCACCGTCGATCGTGACGGTCGCTCCCTGCGGAACATCGAAGTTGCGACCGTCGGCCAAGGTCACGCTGGTGTTGTTGATGCCCACCAGATACGGAGCGTTGTCGGTGATGGTGGCCACGTCGTTGTCAGCTCCACCATTTCCCACGATGCGAATCAGGTTCTGAGCGGTCAGCAAACCGCTGGTTGTCGCGGGATTCGTCACTCCGCTGACATCCAGCGTGCTGGAACTGGTCAAGTCCACATAGGCATTCGTGGTGCTGACAATCGTCGCGGCAGCCGTTGTGAAGAACGTCCCGCTGGTGGCTCCATTGATGGCCGCCGCGATCGCTGTTGCGACATCGCTGGCGTTTGCCGCTGCCGAGATGTTTACGCGGATGTTCGGCGTCGTGACATTGGCTACAACGTCTTTGTCGAACTCGAAGGTCTTGGCGGGATTCGTGCCGTCACTGATTGTGAAGTAGTCGCCATCGTTAATGCCGATGTTGTTGACCGCGTCAAACGCTGGGCCAGCGACGGGCACGACAATCCGTGAGCCGGCTTTGCTCGTCGCCGCTCCGATGGTGCTAAACGGCTTCGCGATGGTGCCGTCTTGCTGAGCGACGGCGACGGTCGTGGCCTTGTCCACATAGATCGTGGTGCCCGATTCAAACCAGAAATTGAACGCTCCGCCCGAATGATTGTCGTTGTCACCGTCCAGCGCAGTGGCCGTGGAACTGTCGGCGTCCACAATGTTGGAAACCACATCCGACGCGAAGCCGAGCCGCAAGCCGTAGGCTCCGTCTGACTGCCCGCCAGCACCGGAATCCGAGACCGTTGGATCGTAACTGGTGTTTCCCTTCGCGGTGATACCCACATAGTAGGTGCCCGGCTGCAATTGAATGTTGAGGTACGGATCTTTGCCGTAGTAGTCATCATTCCGAGTGATGATCTCGCGGTTGCCGCCACCCAGCGCAATGACTGTCCCGGAGGCCGCGACGTTCGCCGCGACGTTGCTGGTTCCCGTTGCCGCAGCCGTGGTGAGTGAGGCTCGGACCAACACGTTGACCTGCGCGTTCGCGTTCCAAGTGAGGATCAAGTTGTCCGCCGTCGTGCCGGAGGAATCGAGGTCGAGGTTGATCGTGTGGCCGCTGACCGTGAACGTCGGCAGGTTGTTGGTCGCTCCAAGATGGTCGCTCTTGGTGACGTTGATGCGAATGTCATTTCCAAACGAACCCGCGTTCGCGGCCGTGAAGGTGACGGTCGCGCCGCTGGCGCTAAAGTCCGATGCCGCTATGGCGAACGGATCGCGGAACAACGTCAGAGCCGCGTCGAGCCGACTGGTCGTCGGTAATTGTCGTTCGGCAGTGACTTCAGCCGAGAAGGTTCCAGCAGTCGTGACATCGAACTTGTAGAGGTCGATGTCCGCTGAGAACGACTGATAGGACCGCTTAAAATGTTCGATGTCCCAGTCCGTGAGTAATGTTTCGGACGGCTTGGGGGTTTGTAAGCCGCTCGTTTCCGAACCGCCGGCCATGATCGATCCGGGCAAATCGGATGAGTGCCCTAAGCCGAGGACGTGGCCGACCTCGTGCATCATGATATTCATCCACCCGCCACCCCAAGACTCATCGTTGTTGAGCGCGGCGTTGATGATGGCCGATCCACCAGCGATACCGCCGGGGAAAATGTTCGGCTTGCTGGCTCGTGGATCGCCTGTGATGACCCCGAGTCCGCCATTTGCGGATTCCTCAAATTGCAATCCTGTGTAGTGACTGAGAATCGCGAAGAAGCCACGAACGAGGTCTTTTTGCCCTGGTGTGATCTGATTGTAAAGGGCGTTGCCTTGCGGATCGTTGCCGTAGAAATCCGGGAAATTATACGTTCTGTAAGCGGACCCAACGGTAAGCCCACTGGACGTGAAAGCGCCATTGTGAGTTTCAGGCTCACCTGGGAAAACCGGAAACGTACGGTGTCCCGGTTCGTCGTTCGCTCCAGGCTCAGATGGGATGGGGGTGAATTGTGTGGTGATCGCCGAAGAGATCGTCTTGCCAGCGGTTCCGAGGGATCCCAAGTTGGTCGCAGTCGCGTAGCTACTGTTGTTATCTGTGCCCGTCGACGGGTCCGTCGCAGTTGTCGTAACACTCAATTGATAGGAACCGGTTGGGGGCCCTCCGCTGCTGGTGATCCGAACGTAGTAGAAGGGGTTCAGCGCCGTGTTCGCAGCGAGCGCCGTCTTTGCGAAGACTTCCGCAACGCCCGCTGCATTGTCGGTGTAAGCCGTCGGAGCGATCACCGTACCGCTGCTGTCCAACAACTCAACCTTGCTGTTGAGCGATGCATCGGGGGCGATCGAGATTGTGAGATCACCAACCGTGTTGGCACTCAATTGATACAGATCGACGTCCGCTGCTCCTGAACCGTTATCGCCCAAGAATGCCGCTGTGCCCGATCCTGAGCCAGAATACAAAGTGCCCAACTTGATCGCAGTGGCCAGAGAGTCATCGGATTCCTGAGAGGCTCCGATTTGCAGCCGGTAGGTCGCGGTTGGCAGGTTGCCGCCGAAGTCGAGGACCGCCGTGTTGTGGACGTTGTCGTACACGACCGACGTTGGAATGCGGACGGTGTCGTCGCTGGTGCTGGTCGTCCCTTTCGTGTCGATTAACTGGTAGTAACGCGGATCGGTCGCCGACGCTGTGGAAAGTTGCTCCGGAGTGAACGAGACGTTGACCAAGTTGCTGCGCTGAGTGATTCCTCCAGCGGCCACGGACATCGCGCCGGCGGTTTTCTGTGAGAGCGTGAGTCGCGCGTCGAATGCGTTACCGCGAATCGTGACGAAATTATTGGAGGCCGTATAAACTGCGGTGAGTCCCTGCATTTGAGTTGTCAGAGCGGCCGTGATCGCCGCAGCGATGCTGCTGGCGATGTCGGCGGTGGTGACCGCTGCGGAAATGTTGATCCGGTTATTGCCGGGTTGCACATTAGCAACTGCGTCGCGATCGAACTCAAACGCGAAGAGATTCGGAGTGCCCAATGTCGACAGCGTCCCTGGATCAATCAGAAGCACGTCACCATCCGACACGTTCGCGGCGTTGAGCACCGTCAGCACTTGGTCACGAATGATTGGCTGTGGGACCACAGAGTTAATCTGTGCTCCCAAATCCAACGTGAAGGTCAGCCGCGTGTCAGCGCCATTGTTGACGGCTTCACCTCCGGCATTGGTCAGCGGATTCGCTCCGGTTCCGATCACTTGAATGCGATATCGATCGTTGCCTAACGATTCCCCGAAACGGTAGATCACTTCGCGTGTGCTGCCGGAGTCCAGGTCGCGATAACCCGGGGTCAGCAACTGATCGGCACCGGAAAGTTGCAGCACCGTGCCGTCTGGCAATGCGGCTAGACTTGGACTGGACGCTCCAGTCTGAAACGCGACCGAGGGGGTCACGAGGGCGTTCGCAGCCGCGTTTGCTGGTCGACCCCAAGCGGAAATCAGGTCGGATGCACGAGTGAAAGCGGTGGCATTGCTGTTCAGCGTCACTTCGATCCGATTGCCAACCACATTGATCAGCGGCTCTCGGATCGTTGCTCCCACGCTGCCCAGATCACGTCGCACGAACTGTAACGAAATCAGATTCCCCGCAGGGCCAGTCGCGTTGGCCCGGAACTGCAAGTTGAATCCGGCACCCGCGCCGAAATCCGACAAGGCCGATGCGGCACCAGCTCCGGTGAGTGTGAATGGCGGGAGGGTCGTGAATGCCGTGAGGCTGGTGTTGCCGGTCGTGCCAGGATCGGTCAGCAACTCAGCGGTCAGCAGCGTCTTTGCGGTGGGATCGGTTTGCAGGAAACTCAGCAACCCGTTTGCAGTGGTTCCGGTCCCGGAGGAATTCAACGTCAACGTGATTGTGCCAGGACCACTCGAGATCATCGGCAGCGCATTGACTCCGAGCGGCGACTTAATGACGGTCAGCGTCGTGCCATTTTCGGCGACGCCCAACCGAGCCGTGCCGATGCGCAGCACAGCGGCTCCGCCGGAACCGAAGTCCGTCACCGTCGAGGCGGGACGGAAGCCGCCGTCATGCCCGGCTTCGTAGATTTGGATTGCACCGAGGGTGCCGGTGTTCAGCGTTTGACCGGGGCTGAACTGGAACAGCAGTTCGCGCGGCATCTCGGTCAGTGTGGTGCCGTCGGCGATGAACAACCCACCGTTGGGTGTCACCGACACGAAGCTTGGCGGCGTAAGCACCAAGCGCGGTTCAAGCCCTTCAGCGTGAGCGCTGACAACGATCGGGCCGTGCAACAACTTCTGGTGCTGTTGTGGGCTGAGTCGTTTCAGGCGACGTTTCGAGAAGCGGATTCGGCGAGAAAATGAGCGCAACCAAGGAGTAAAAAACATTGGATCACAGCCTCTTGGATAAGAGTTGGGCCCGCTGCGATACCGCCGAGAAAATGGCGTGAGTTTGGACACGATACTTAGCCGGTCAAAGCGCTGGCAATGGCCGTACTGAAATTCGCGGTCCTACAACCCTCGACTGATCTCAATGGTTCGCAACAAAACGATCTCCTATGTCGTGCGACACGGAGAGCCGATGTCAAATTCGGACGTCGTGCGACTTGTCCGTTTGTCCGAATCAGCGAAGGACTGCGGTCTGACGAAGATGACTTCGGCGGAATCGGCTGGAACCGCCCTACCGATTGCTAGTCGTGAATCGGTCGCACCGGCGCTTCGTCCCGTGACGATCGCTCCGCCGGCATGCGGAGGTTTCCTGACACGGGAAGTCGTTCGGACGTCTACTTCCGAACTCCCGGACGTGGGCGTCCAGGCTACACGATCACCGTCGGCGGAGAGATCAGCCGAACCCCTTCGGAGCGAGTCAGCTCGGCAAACAATTCGCTCAGACGTTGGGTCATCGGGCCGTGTTGGCCAGTTCCGATTGTGCGGCCATCGACGTCGATGACGGCGGCCAGTTCGCCCATCGTGCCGGTGCAGAACATTTCGTCGGCGCGATAGACCTCAGTCAGCGAGAGATCGCGTTCGGCGTGCGGGATGCCGTGCGTGCGGCAAAGATTCAGCACGGTCGTGCGCGTGATGCCTTCCGGGCAGGCGACCAGTCGGCTGGTGATGACCTCGCCGTGATCGACGAGGAAGACGTGCGTCGCGTTGGTCTCGGCGACGAAGCCTCGCGTGTCGAGCATCAAGGCGTCATCGGCCCCGGCGTGATTGGCTTCCAGCTTCGCGAGGATCGACTGGATCAAATTGTTGTGATGAATTTTCGGGTCGAGGCAGTCGGGCGGAAAGCGGCGCACGCTGCTGGTGATGAGTTTCAAGCCCGCTTTGTCGTAGACCGGCGGCTTGTGTTCGGCGAGCACGATCAGCGTCGGACCTACCGTGTTGAGCCGCGGGTCCATGCCCGATGTGTACTTCACTCCGCGAGTCAGCGTCAGCCGGATGTGGACGCCGTCGAACATCTGGTTGGCTTCGAGTGTCCGACGAATCTGTTCGATCAGCTCGTCGTCGGCCGGAATCTGCGAGAACGCAAGCGCCTTGGCGGAACCGCGCAACCGAGCGAGGTGCTCATGCAATTTGAAGATGCGGCCGGAGTACAACCGCAAGCCTTCCCAGACGGCGTCGCCCCCTTGCACGACCGAATCGAAAGGGCTGACTCCCGCTTGGTCGCGATGCACCAGCCGTCCGTTGAGGTTGACGATCAGATCACGATTCAGCGGATTAAATTTCTGGTGCATGATTTCGTCACGCGAAGCCGACGTGGAGCACGTTTTTAACGTGCTCGTCACGGGCACGTTGAAAACGTGCCCCACGTCATTGCCGCCCTATTTGTTTTCGGGCGGGGCATCTGCCCCAGCGTCTTTCGCCGGAATCTTCTCAGCCGCCGCGATTTTGGGAACTCGTTTCACGACCGGAACGCGGATGTCGTCCGGCTGATAAATCCATTCGGGTTCGCCATCGACGTGGTACTCTTTTTCCTGGGTATTTCGTTCGTCGCCGGGTCGCCAGAAGCGTTGGATCAGCGTCTTGCGCCAGATGATCGGCTTCTCTTCGTCATCGGTCACTCGATCATAGGTCGTCGTGTAGAACCAGATGTTGGCCTCGGGATCGGCTGGGCCGGGTTTCTTTTCGTCGAAGAGGTTGTAGGTTTCGGAGGCGGCTTTCCAGGGAGATTTGCTGTCCCAGATTTGGTCCGAGAACGTGAGCTTGCCTTCCTTCACTCGATCCACGAGCGCCTGGTAGGTGACCGGGCCACGCACCAGTTTGTAGCCGTTCGAGAATCCCGACAGCATGATCGTGAAGCGGTCGGCCGCGGGATCGACACCGCGCCACATCGCGACTCCGTAGTGCATTTGCGGTGGCATTCCAGGTGCCGCTTCGTTGGGGATAGCTCCGGAGATCTTCACGCTGTTCTTCAGCACAATGCCCAGAGGCAAGTGTGACGTTTTGCCTTCTTGTTCGCGTTTGCGAATTTCTTTTTCGGCGGCAGGGATCAGGCGATCGTCGTAGATGTTCTGCGGCCCGTTGTCCTGCGTGATGAGCGAAATCTCAGGGATAAACAGCGGCGGAGTGACTTCCGGGTCGAAGGTGTTCGTGGACGGTGCCTCGGTTTCTTCTTTGACTTCGCCAAGCCCCCGGTTCACGACTCGGTACATCAAGTAGATGACGGATTCTATGCGCTTCTTGCCGGTCTTTGGGTCGGGCAGTTCAACCTTGATTTGCCGCAGAGATTTGTACTGGACCTCCAAGACCCACAAGTTGGACTGGCTGGCTCGTTCATCGCCAGTGGTTTGGGACGACGCGACATACTTGAAGCCATAGTCCGGCTCCTTCTCCTGAGCGTGGCAGAGAGATACAGCCAGACTGGAGCAACCCGCCGCCAACAGACAAACGCAAGCGATGATTCGTGGCATGTGTCGCCATCCTGCGAAGTGAGATTCCGTTCCGACGGAGCCGCCGGAAATCGTGTCGGACTCTATTCGTGACGTCGCCGAAGGGTCAATACGTTGTCGGGGCTGGCCGACCGCCTCAGAATGCTCCGCATGAATGACCGCCTGGCCGACAACTTGCAGCGCGTTCGTTCGGAAATCGCGGCGACCTGCGCTCGCGCCGGCCGCTTGCCGAGCGACGTCACGCTGGTCGCCGTTACCAAGTATGCCGAGCTGGCTTGGGTCCGGCGATTGGTCGAGTTGGGCGTCCGCGACCTTGCGGAGAGCCGGCCCCAGCAATTGGTGGAACGGGCCGCCGAGTTTTCCGCTCGTGGAGCACGTTTTCAACGTGCTGGTGACGGGCACGTTGAAAACGTGCCCCACGTCCGCTGGCACCTCATCGGCCATTTGCAGCGGAACAAGGTCAAACAGGTTCTGCCTCGAACGACGCTGATTCATTCGGTCGACAGTCTGCGGTTGTTGGAACGGATCTCCGAGGTTGCCGCCGAACTGTCGCTGCGTCCGCGAGTGCTCTTGGAGGTGAACGTCGCTCGCGAAGCCGCGAAGGACGGCCTGCCGGTCGCCGAGTTGACGTCGCAGTGGGACGCTTTTCAAGCGGTGCCGCATGTGGACGTGGTGGGCCTGATGACGATGGCCCCTCTCACCGACGATCCCGAAGCCGCTCGGCCAGTATTTCGAGAACTGCGTCAACTACGAGACGCCCTCGCGGCGCGAGCGGCGCCGCACGTCAAACTGACGGAACTCTCGATGGGCATGAGCGGCGATTTTGCCGTCGCGATCGAAGAAGGCGCGACGCTCATCCGTGTCGGCAGCCGACTGTTTGAGGGCTTGTAGGATGGGCACGCTTGCCCGTTCTCTTTTTCATGAAACTCAAGACGGGCAAGAGTGCCCATCCTACTCCGGCGTTTTCCCACGCGGCTTGCCGATTCGGTAGCCGATGTCCTCGGCCTTTTCAAACAAGCCGCCATCGTCTGTGCCGTTCTCACCGACGCTGAAGATCAACGCACCGTCCGCGTCACGCCGATACCGCAGCGCCGTCTTCGGTGGCGCATGCGTGTCTTCCGGAACGGTCGGCAAGAAATCGGGGACCAACTCATCGAGCTTCTCCGGGAAATGCCCTTGCTCCCGCGCGAAGAGTTCCAGAGCCAGCACGGTGAGCAGCACTGTGTCTCGCGCAGCCTCGCGGTCGGTGGCGTTGAAAAACTGTTGACCGGACGGAACGAGCAGCGCCGCCATCACCGACTTTTGAATGTAGCCGCTCACTTCGCTGGCGGAGGGTTGCGTTTTGGCACTCGCCGGGTCCGGCTCAAACACAAACAGTCCAGGCAAAGTCTTCGTGCGCTGTTGCCGAGGCAGATCGGCTTGAGCGAGCCAGTTGGCGAAGAGATGCCGAAAATTCCGCTCGTTGAGTTCCGATTCGCCAGTCAGGTTGAACAGCACCGATTCGACACCGCCAGGCCACAGAGATTCCCAGGTTGCCATCACCGAAAGGTATTCTGCCTGCAAGCAGGCAGAGAGCAGTGGCGTCCGCTTCTGTTCGAGTTGTAATTCTCGCATTGCGCGACGCAACAATTCGGCAGTCACTTGCGGGTCGTTCGCCCAATTCACCATGCCTTCGGCTGTGAGCGAGTGCGTCGCGACTCCCACAAGCCGCTCGATCATCGGGCCGTGACGACCGAACTGCCGGCTCATGCGAAAGCTGGTCAGTAGCCAACTCCACGCTTCCTCGGTCTGGCCATCGGCGAGCAACCGCGACGCCTCCAGCCGCACGAGCCGCGAGAACTCTCTCGCGTTTTGAACCTCCGGCACCAGAGATGTGGCAGCATTCAGTTCGCTGGCCCGGACATACTGAGCATCCGACTTGGCCGTTCCCTTTCGCACGAGTTCCATGTACGGCCGGTTTGCGTCGAGCCAGTTTCGCACTGGCTCAGTTGCATGTTCCCAGCCGTCAGACTGCGCTTTTTCAAACAATTCGTAATCCGCCTTGGGGTCGCGCGAGATCAACATTTTGCTCGCAGCGCGGTATTCGACGAAGGCGTTGTCGACGTCGGGGACCACGAACGCCAGTACGGTTTTGGTGTCGAACGGCTCATCCGCCGGCGGCACGCGCATCAAACGGATGGTGCGAAAAGCCAATGGAGCAGAGAGCAACAACAAGAGCACGATTACCGGGATTGCGAACTTTGGCTGACACAGAAACACAATCCAAGACCCGGCTCGCGATGTGTTTCTGCTGGAATCTTTAGAACTCGAGTCGTCCAGCGATTCGGATGACATCAGCAGGCTCCAATGCGGTTGTTCGTCGTTGACTCCGGGATTCGTCAAAGACCCCTCGAACTTGTAGGACAAACATCCGCTCCCTGGCAAACAACGGGTTTGCTACAACCTCCACCGTTGGAATCATTCTCCGACTGCCCCCGCTCCGCGAAAGGATTCACGATGGGCTTCTTCCGCTTCGAAGAGATGTCAGCCGCTTCCGGCTCCATTGGATTGCTGACGTTCGACGTCCCAGACAAGAAGGTCAACACGCTGTCAAAGGCGGTACTGACCGAGTTGGCGACACACATCGAGCAACTTGAAAAACGATCGGATCTCAAGGGCGTGCTGTTTCGCAGCGGCAAGCCGGGGCAGTTCATCGCCGGTGCGGATTTGAACGAACTCGCCGCGCTGATCGACGCGAGTCGCGAGCAGTGTCAGCAGGCGATTGTCAGCGGGCACGCGCTGTTCAGCCGCGTCAGCCAGTTGCCGTTTCCGGTCGTCGCGCTGGTGGATGGCAACTCGATGGGTGGCGGGACTGAGCTGATCCTGTCGATGGACTACCGGGTCGCTTCGACGAATCCAGCGACGAAGATTGCGCTGCCGGAAACGAAGATCGGACTCATCCCTGGTTGGGGCGGGACGCAGCGGATGACTCGGCTGGTCGGCGTGCAGCACGCGATTGAAATCATCTGCGGTGGCGAACCTGTCCCGGCCACGAAGGCGGTGCAGATTGGACTGTGCTTCGATGCGGTCCCGGCCGACAAGCTGATCGAAGTCGGCACGACACTGATTGAGCGCGTGCAATCGACTGGCGAGTGGAAGACGGATCGGCAACGCCGTTCGCAACCGCTGGGACTCAGCGAGACCGAGTTGACGTTCGCGTTTGCGTGTGCCGAGGGAGCGATCAAAGGCAAAACGAAAGGGCAGTATCCGGCTCCGCTCGCGGCGCTCAAAGCGATCAAGCTGGGCATCAACCGGCCGCTCGACGAGGGACTGAAGATCGAACAAGAGGTCGCGCTCGAAGTGACCGGTACGCCGATCTCGTCGAATTTGATCTCGGTCTTTTTCATGAACAACGCCCTCGGCCGCGATCCGGGATTCCTGCCGGCGAGTGCGAAGGCTCGCGACGTGAAGAGCGTCGGAGTGCTCGGCAGCGGCCTGATGGGAGCGGGAATTGCAACGGCTCACGCACGGCGCGGAGTGCCGGCGGTGATGGTCGATGTCGGGCAGGATCGGCTCGCCGACGGACTGAAGCGCGCCTGCCAAGTTATCGAGGGCCGCATCAAGATTGGGCGTGCGACTCCGCAAGACATGCAGGAGATGCTCACGCGGTTAAGCACATCAACCTCGCGAGCGGTCTTTTCCGATGCCGATGTCGTCGTCGAGGCGATCACCGAAAACGAGGCTCTCAAGAAGCAAGCGTATGGCGAACTGAAGTCGCTGCTGCGCGACGACGCGATCCTGTGCAGCAACACGTCGACGATCTCGATCACGCGCATGGCCGAAGCGGCACCGCATCCCGAACGGTTCGTCGGCATGCACTTCTTTTATCCGGTCGATCGCATGGAACTGGTCGAAGTCATTCGCGGCGCGAAGACCGACGACGACACGGTCGCGACGATCGTGGCTCTCGCCAAGCGGATTGGCAAGACGCCGATCGTGATGCAGGACTGCCCCGGCTTCCTCGTCAATCGCGTGCTGCTGCCGTACATGAATGAGGCGGTGCTGCTGCTGCAAGAGGGAGCGTCGATGGACGACATCGATAAAGCCGCGACGAAATTCGGGATGCCGATGGGACCGATCACGCTCAGTGATCTCGTCGGTTTGGACACCGCGTACTACGCCGGCCAAGTGGTCTCGACGGCCTACTCCGATCGAGCGAAGCCGACGCCGATCCTCGGTGAACTGGTCAAAGCGGGACGACTCGGCAACAAGAGCGGCTCCGGCTTCCGCAAGCTCAACAAGAAGGGCAAGCCGGAAGCCGACCCCGACTTCGTTCCGTTTCTCGAAAAGCATCGCACAGACAACCGTCAGTTCACGCTCGACGAACTCACCGACCGCTTGTTCCTGCCGATGCTGCTGGAAGCGACACGCGTCCTCGAAGAAGGCATCGTCGCCGAGCCACATCATGTGGACATGGGCCTGATCCTGGGTATCGGCTTCCCACCATTCCGAGGCGGCATCCTGCACTGGTGCGACACCGAAGGTGCGTCCGCGATCGCGGATCGCCTCGGCAAGTACACGAGCCTTGGCAAGCGATTCGAGCCGACCGATTCGATCACATCGCAGCGCGTGTTTTTCCCACGAGCGAAGACCGTCGGTTGATCGAGCGGTCTGATCTCGCCCTTCTCCCCCTGGGAGAAGGTGGCCGAAGGCCGGATGAGGGATTCAATCACCATCGGCTCCCTCACCCCGACCCTCTCCCAAAGGGAGAGGGAGAGAAACGGAACAATGACCGGCTGATCTGCGGTCGCGCGAGCTACTTGTTTGACCATCTCGGCCCGGTACACTGCGCCTCGTTTCGAAATGGTGCTCTCGCGAAGGGTGCGGTCGGTCATGGACAGTTACGCGTTGATGGCGGTGCTGACGTTGGCCTTGGGGCTGGCGCTGTTGGCCGCCGAAGTCTTTATTCCGTCCGGCGGAGTCATCATGACGGCTGCCGGGATCGTCTTCATTATTTCGGTGTGGAGCGCGTGGCAAGCCTGGGGCAAGTCGGGTGAGTTGACGCTGTTTTTGATCTACATCGCGGCGCTGGTCGTGTTATTTCCGTCGGTGTTGGGGGGAGCGTTTTACGTTTTCCCGCGCACGGAATACGGCCGGCGGATGATGAATCCGCCCAGCCTGGACGAGATGGAACCGTTCGTCGCCGAGACCGAACGGCTCACGCGATTGATCGGCAAAACCGGGACCACACTGACTCGTCTAGGCCCCGGTGGCATGGTGCTGGTCGAAGGGGAGCGGATGCACGCCGAGAGCGAAGGGATGCTCATTTTGACCGACACGCCGGTGCGTGTGCTGGCGCTCAAAGGCAATCGTCTGCTGGTCCGGCAAGTGCGCGAGAGTGCGGTGCCGGAGCCTGCACCCACCGAGGAATCACTCGCCGAGCACGAACGCACGCCGCTTGACGATGATTTCGGACAGAGCTAAACAAGTTTTGATTTTCGATTTTCGATTTTTGATTGAGAATGCGGACTGCGGTTTAATCGAAAATCCTCCGTCAGCCTGGAAAGGCTGACCTACTTTGAAAGCCATCATGCTGAATCATCTGTCTCTGCTGGCTGCGGACAACTCGAACGCGGTGTTGTTGGGCGTGTTTGTGTTGGTCGCGTTTTTCGCGCTGATCTTTCTGGCGGTCTTCTTCCGGTATTTCGGACTGTGGATTCAGTGCGTGACGACGCGAGCCAACATCTCGCTGCCGAGCCTGCTGATGATGTCGCTGCGGAAAGTCAGCCCGACGATCATTGTCCGCTGCAAGATCATGGCGGTGCAGGCTGGGTTGACGCGGTCGTACCCGATCAGCACGCGAGCGTTGGAGGCTCACTATCTGGCCGGCGGCAACGTGCCCAACGTGATTCGCGCCTTGATCGCCGCGCAGCGCGCCGGCTTGACCGATCTGGATTGGCAAACAGCCGCCGCGATTGATCTGGCCGGCCGCGATTTGCTCGATGCCATCCGCACCAGCGTCTATCCAAAAGTCATCGACTGCCCGGACCCGAAGCGCGGCAGCACGCTGAGCGCTGTCGCCAAGGACGGCATCGAGTTGAAAGTGCGGGCCAGAGTCACCGTCCGCACCAACATCAAGCAATTGGTGGGCGGTGCGACGGAAGAGACGGTCATCGCTCGCGTGGGGCAGGGGATCGTGCAGGCGATTGGCTCGACCGCGTCGTACAAACTGGTCCTGGCGAATCCCGATTCGATCTCGCGGACGGTGCTCAGCGAAGGACTCGAGGCGCAGACCGCGTTCGAGATTGTCTCGATCGACATCGCCGACGTGGACGTGGGCGAAAACATTGGTGCTCGGTTACAGGCCGATCAGGCGGAAGCTCAGGTCCGAGTCGCTCAAGCCAAAGCGGAAGAACAGCGCGCCGCCTACACGGCCGCCGAACAGGAAATGGTCGCTCTGATCCAAGAGAACCGTGCGAAGGTCGTCATGGCCGAGGCGGCGATTCCGTTGGCGATCTCGCAAGCTTTGGCCAGCGGCAAGCTCGGCCTGTTGGATTACTACGAACTCAGAAACATTCAAGCCGATACCAAGATGCGCGACTCGATTTCCGGTGGTGAGCCGACGACGAAATAGTCAAGTGGGGCAGGTTTTCAACCTGCCCTGCCAATGACGGGCAGGTTGAAAACCTGCCCCACGAGGAAAGGCAGATCGTCATGTTCATTCCAAATCCCATCCTGGCGGCGGTTGGAGGGACGATCTCGTTGTTGTTTGCGGTGATCGCGTTCATCGGTTGGCTGTGGAACGTTTTCAACGGCAATCAAAACGCAGCGGGTGCTGGCCGGCGACCGCAACCTCAGGTGGGCGGCAAAAAGATCGAGAATGAACTGCAAGCAGAGATCAATCGCTTCCTCAAAAACGTGATGGGCCAGAAGCAAGAGCCCGCAGAAGAGTTGGAAGTGCTGGTCGTCGAAGAAGACAACGAGAAACCTCGCAGCCGGAAAAAGCCACGATCGAAAATCGAGGCGGCCAAGCGGAAGAACGCGGCCGCTGCTCCCAAGCTGGAGGAATCCGAAGGCCCCGGAGACGTTCGTCCCGGAGGCCGCATCGCTCAGCGGAAAGGACCGGGTACGACGAATCTCGGTTCTGGCATGCGGGAGCACCTCGCCCAGCACATGCAGGAGGGCCGCGTCCTGCAACAAGCTCAGGATCATCTCGCGCATGGCGTGTCCGAGAAGGTTCAGCAGGATCTCGGAACGTTTACAGGTCTCAATCCCGCCGGTGCGGCCGCCACGGTGACGACCTCTCGTCAGACCGCGACTGCGTTAAGCGTCGCCAAAATGATGCGCGACCCTGTGAGCCTCAAAGAGGCCTTCGTGCTGAACCTGATCCTGGACCGGCCGAACTTCGGCAAGAAGTAGACCGGTCACTCCGTGACCGGAGTTCGAGTCACGGAGTGACTCGTCTACGCCTCGCGCAGATTTCGCCGCCGAGTTTCCATGCGGATGCTGGGAAGAGCTTGCCGATCAAGAAGGTGGTATCGGTGTCGGCTGAGTCTCTGCCGCCAGTGGCGCGCCGAGGCAAGCCAGGCAAGTTGGCCAAGGAAGGTTCGAGCACATGCCGCGACGAAATTGGGTTCGAGGTTTCGTCGTGCTGGCCGCGTTGTGGCTGCTCGGCACGAAACCTTGCGCCGCCGAAGACGCCAAGCCCACGATCGACGTCGAGGTCGTTTCGTCCGGCAGTTCCGTGGCCGCGGTTCGCAAGAAGGCGCTGGCGGATTTGCCGCTCGACAAAGTCACTGCGGACTTGCGTCCCAAAGTGGACGAGATCACTAAAAACGTCAGTCTCTTTCGGCACATGCCAACGTTGAAATTCGTTTCGGAGCCAGAGGTCTACAATTTCTTTCTCGCGCATCCCGACGTCGCCGTCAGCTTGTGGCGAGTCATGGACATCTCGACGTTCGAGATGTGGCAGACCGGTCCGACTGGTTACGAAGCGGACTCGCACGACGGTTCGAGCGGCACGATCGAAGTGTTGCACTCGTCCGCCGAGCGACAGCTCGTGATGTGCGAAGGCTCGTTCAAGAGTCCGTTGCTGCTCAAGCCGATCAAGGCACGAACACTGCTGCACCTTCAACCGACGTTTCAGAAAGCCGCGGATGGCCAAACGACGGTGACACATTCGCTCGACATGTTCGTCTCGTTTCCATCGCAACCCGTGGACATCACGGCGAAGCTGATCTCGCCGGTCAGCCACGCGATGGCGGATCGCAACTTTCGCGAAGTCAGTTTATGGGTCGCGATGATGAACGTCGGGATGATCCAGCAACCCGGCTGGATCGAGCAACTGGCCGGCAAGATGGACGGTGTGCTGGAAGTTCGCCGCGGCCAACTGCTGAAGCTGGCGTTGCAGACGAACATCGCCGCTCGCAAACGCGAACTACAACGTCAAGCGGGCAATCGCGAGCTGTCACTCGACGAAGTGATGGCCGTGCTCCGCAAAGCCGCTCAGGATGGAGCCGCCGCGAAAGCTCCGCCGAAAGAGGGAGCCATTCCCGCCAGCGGCGAACAGATCAAAAGCGAATCGCGCGTCGAACCCGCGTCCGGCCAACGGACGCCGTGAGGCGATGACGGGCGAATCAGCTTTCGCTTTTCGGTGTCTCGGCCGGAGTCGTGGGGGTCGTCGCTTGAGGCTTCTTCGGCGGAGCGGCGTGCGGTGTGTTGTAGGCGACCACCACGATGCACACGGCCATGCCAATCATGCCGACCCACAACCACGGGCTAGGTGCATGTGCTCCCGCTTGGCCGTGCGACATCAGGAGATTCGTCAGAGCTGTGACGGTGACTGCTCCTCCAAATACGATCGGCATCACGATTTCCGGACGCGGCTTCATGCCCGTGGGAAAGCTGAACATCGCGAGCGTCAGCGTGAGTGCTCCGAACGCACCCAGGCTGCCAGAGATCAAGCCCCATTTCAGGCCGTCTCCGCTGAAAGCGAACGGCACGTTGGTGTACTTCATGCCGATCGCTCCGCCGAGGATCGCCCACACCAGGTAGGCCACGCCGATCAGCAGGTAAGGCTTGAACGGATTCTGCTCGGCGGCTCGAGCCAGTCCCAAGACCGGTCCGTACAAACCCCAAAACAAAGCGGTCAGCAACGCAAAGATCACAGGCAGTTTCATGGTGTCCTCTGAGTTCGTAGTTCCGCCTTCAGGCGGTGCAGTTTTGAGGGGCGAGATCGTAGCGGGTGAGCGGTGAGTGCGAAGGGGTCGCGAGTCTTTTTCCTGCCACACGCGAACGCCCGCAACCTCATCGGCGAGCGGGGGACGTCAGTCCCCCGAGGCGCGGCCGAATCCGGATCGTGATCTCGGGGGATTGACATCCCCCGCTCGCCAGGGACACGTCACGTCGCACTCAGAAGAACGCATCCCACGCCACAACGAGCACCATCACGACGCCGACGACCATCTTGCCGAGCACTCCCAGCGTGCGACCGATCGCGACTGCTTTGCCGACGGCGACGGCTTGTGACTCGCTGCGACCTTTCCAAGTTTCGCCGAGGTACGCGCCTAGGAATGCTCCACCCGCGCCGCCCGCCAAAATGCCGAACAAGGTGCCGAAGACCGGTACGACCGAACCACCGCCGGCTCCGGAGATCGCGCCCGCGATTCCGCCCAGCAGCGCGAGCCAGACGGCGCGTCGACTGGCTCCCTGTTTTTTCGCAGCGACGGTCCCCACGGCGAGTTCCAACACTTCCCCGATGACCGCCAAGCTGAACACAATGCCGACCGTCAGCCAGCCGACGTTGAAGCGTGTTTCTTCCGGCATCAGCCACGCGGCGATAGCAGTGAGCAACACCATCAGCCAGTTGCCGGGCAATTGCAGCACGGTCAGGAACCACGCGAACAAACTGCCCAGCACGAGCAAGATGGCTCCGACGAACGGAAGGATGTGCGGATTCATGGCGGTGATCTCAATCAACTGGAAGCCGAGTTCGCGCGAGCTGCGCTGGTTTGCCGGCCTGTTGATCGTGTTCTTCGCGATTGCCGCCGGAATCTGGAAGCTCAAATCGGGACAAACGCAGGGACCGGCGATTTTGGTCGGTGTGACCTCGACCATCGGGTTGCTGGGGCTCGCGGCTCCGCAGGCGATCCGTTGGGTCTATGTCGGCTGGATGATCGCAGTCTTCCCGATTGGTTGGGTCATCTCACACCTCCTCTTGGCGGCGATCTTCTTCGGGGTCATTATGCCCATCGGTTTGATCCTGCGAGTGCTCGGCCGTGACCCGATGCGGAAGTCGTTCGACCGGTCGGCTTCGACGTATTGGATTGCTCGGCCAACCGAGCCGACCGATTCGCAACGCTACTTCCGACAGTTTTGAGGCAGCACATGGCTGACAATTCTCAACCTCCGACTAACACGCCGCCGAGCGACTTCGAGCGCCAAGCCGAAGAGGCCACGCCGGGACTGATCGCCGAGTTCATCGACTTCCTGAAGACCAGCAAGAAGTGGTGGCTGACACCGATCCTCGTCGTGCTGTTGTTGATCGGAGTGTTGATCATCCTGAGCGGCACCGCGGCAGCCCCGTTCATCTACACGCTGTTTTGAGAGGTGGGTCGTCGTAGCCGTAGGGTGGGACCAGCGGCGCTTCGACGCGCCGGCCCACCACAAAACGACGGAATGAAGTTGGTGGGCCGTCGCTCGAAGCGAGCTTGTCCCACCCTACTTTTCCGGCAACTTGGCACCCTTGTCTAAGTGCTCGGGGATGCCGAGAAGTTTTGGGTCGGTGGTGTTGTCGCTGGTGATCTCCGGAATGGGATTGGTGTCGAGCCACTCTGCCAGCGTGATCTTGCCATCGATGGGATATTGGAAATTGCCGGGGACGAGAATCGGGCCAAGCCACAATTCCGAATTCTCTTGCAGGGTTCGTTCGCGAATTCGCAGCGCGAAGACGATGCCGTACTGCGCCAGACCTTGAACCGCCTCTGCCGACCGCTTCGCGCCCGTGTCAACGTAAATGATGTCATTGAGGGCGATGTCCGACTGCCCGGTGAAGTCTGCGAGTCGATACTTCGCCGACCAACGATCACCCGTTTGCAACACTTCCAACTTGACCGGCTCGTCGGTCGGAAATGGCTCCGTGCGATCGCTCGTGCGGCGAGTGAGCAGCACGTCCTGCATCATCTGATCGGTGAACAGCGAGGGTGTCGCTTTCAGCGCGCGTTCGATTTCCAGCCGCACGAAAAGTTGCGAACCGGTGATTTTTTGGCCCAGTGCCAACGGCTGATTGGTCTCATCGATCAACGTGAGCCGCATCGTCGCCGTCCGATAGTACCCGCCGTTGAAAAGTTTCTCGCTGCGTTCGTCGTTGCCGCGATAGTACGTCCCGCCGAGTCCCGTCGCGCCGCGCGGACGCAGAGGTCTCGGCGGCGCGCCGTTCATCGCGACAGGCCGTCTTTCTCCGGCCGACTCGGCGTCGGCCAGTTTTTGGTTCAGGGTCGCAAATTCGGCCGACAGACGCATTGAAAATCCGACGACGTCCCACAGGATTGTGCCGAGCACGACCACGGAAAAACCGGCCGCCGAAACACGCGGGCAGCACGAACGCACTCGTCGCAGCACACCGCTCGACCAACGCGGAGAATCGGCCGGCACACGCCGAATGCGTTCTGCCATTCCGACGAAAACGGCGAAGACGAGCAAAATCCAAATCTTCGGCTCGCTTCCAAAATCGCCGAGTCGCTTCCACAAGTCATGGCCATATCGAGTCAGGAATTCGTCTCGACCCGACGGCGGAATTTGTTCCGGCCACGGAGCTCTCGCCACGACCCAGCGGCGGAGTACATCAACTTCTTGTTCTGTCAGCCGCCCACCTTCTTTCGGCATGGCGATCGTCGGATCGTCACTGGTCACGCGACGCAGCAGTTCGCTCTCGTCGGTCTGCGGCTCGACCAGTTTCTTGCCGGACAAGCCTCCCTGGAGCGCGAACGTTTTTTCGTCCAACCGCAGTCCGCCTTGCTGTTGATGCGGGCCGTGACACTGCCAACAACGAGCCTTGAAGATTGGCGCGACCTCCTTGTGGAAGTCGATGGCTGAACTCGTTGGCGGTTCGCTCGCACAACCGGCGAGCACCAGGAGCACACTGATCCGCCAAAAGCCAATGCTGGTCGCCGTGTTCGACACAAAGGTTCTCCGTCGCCGCAATCTTCTGTGGCTCCGCCGATGAAATCTCAGCGACCTACGGCGAGCATCCCCACCAGCAAAGCAATCACAACTTATTTCTGCCACGGAGAAACCGAATCCACTGCCTGCTTTCTTGCCGCCCCAGCTTACCGGAGGACGCCGGTGATGCTCAACTTTGCAAGTTGATTTGCCAATCACTCGAATTCGCTTGTTCGACGGACCGCGAGATGTGGCCTACCATGACGGAGTTTCAACGAACAAAATCGTGGTGACCAATGACGACATGGCGATGTGCTCTCGAGTTGGACGCAAGACGAAATGCCATTGGAGGGAGCACCGCCGACCTGGCGAACGCGATCCGGCGTGCGGCCGACCTGCGGATCTACACCGAGTTTCTCCACAACGAGCACATCGACGTCGACTCGCCCAGCAACGAGCGCATCCGCGAGGTCGCCGAGTTTGGTGTCACGTACTGTGTCGATCGGACGTGGGTCGCGGGGATCATGAGCCTGCGGCAGCCGATCGAATTGCCGGTTGGATTTGGTCCTCGATCATCGATGTCGTTCTTCCTGTACAACCAGGACGGCACGCAGGCGATCGCGCGACCGTATCTCGACGGCGGCCCGGTCGAGGCGACATTCGGTTTAGCGCCGTCACAGTCGCCAGCGAAGATGCCGAAGTACCAGGTGCTCGAAAGTTGGGATGCAGGGACGAACGCCCCCAGTCAGAATTTTGTTTATGACTTCGATCGGTTTCGCTACTGCGTCAACGACTCGTGGCGCGAGGTGCTGCATCACTTGCCCAGCGGCGAAGTGATTTCCGGCTCGATTGACGAACTCGTCGATGCGTTCTCGTCAGGCTGTGCGATCAAGCTTGGCATCAGCAGACTCTGCGCGGATCTGTGCCCCGATCCTGGCAATGCTCCGGACCACGAGGTCTTCGTGCAAGGGGGTTCCGCGTATTACTACTCGGAGCAGAAACTTTTCATCATCGGCTCTCATCCGCTCGTGCGAGTCCGGCCGAGCGTGCCGATGCGATACTCCAGCCGCAATTGGGACTTTGGCTGGCTGATGCTGCGCAGCGATGGGCGAGTCGTCTATCGCCGCTGCGATCCGTATTCGCTGAAATTTTCTGATCACGTTTCGCAGCACGCGATTCGCTGGTTCGTCCGATGATCCCGACCAACGCGAGATTCAATCAGACTTCGACTCGTTTGGCTCACTTTGCGAGTTGATTCGGTTGCGACCATTGGACGCGTCCCAGCCATGTCGTGCCGTCGGCTCCTTTGGCGTGTGGTTTGCCGGTGAGAATGTACTCGGCATCGGTGACCCACGACTCGTCTGGCGTGATGGCAGTCGCACCGAAGTTTCCGAGCATCACCCCTCGTTCTGGCAAGAGGACACGCTCGGTCTTGCGGAGCACTTGGAGTTTCTCGGGATCGACCTGAGCCACGAAAATCGGAGCTCGGTTCCGCGCGATGTGGTCGTTGTTCGCTCCACGCCGCGTGTAGGTCAGGAACAACCCGTCGCTGTGGGCCAGCCAGTGGGCCTGAGTGTTGTAGCTGCCGAGATCCTGGCCGTCGTCGAAGGTCCATTTCTTGACCGGCTGAAAATGCAGACCGTCCGAGCTGGTGGTGACGTACGCCGCCGCATCGTTGCGCAGCGTGAGGAAATACGTTCCTTGGACGTGCGCCAACGACGGTTCGACGAACCCGCGACCTCCGGTGGTTGCCAGTTCGTCGCCGTGTTTCAAGTACTTGAGTTCCTGTCCGTCGAATGAGCAGTGCAGCACGGTCGTGACGTAATCATCGCCGGTTGGTCCTCGGAAATAGGTCGGAATCAACAGCGTCCCATCCTCGTTCACCAACCACTGCACGCATCCGGGAGAGACGAGGAAAAATTTCCCTTCGGTCTGTGGCATTGCCAACATTTTCCAAGTGGTCCACTTCTGGGACTTGGGGTCATACGTGGCATAGGCGCATTCGTGAGATCTTGGCTTGTCGAGAAGTTGATCCCCCTTCTGGCTGTAGCGGAGTTTGATTCCGATCGCGAGCAGCTTGCCGCTCGGAAAGTGCCATCCCGGAGTCACATCGCAGACGGCGATGGTTTCATTGTTCTCGCCAGTCCGCCAAGCCAGCTCGGGGATTTCTGTCGGTCGAGTCCACGTCTTCCCCAGGTCGTCCGTTCGCAGGAAGTACAGCCCCGAGTAATGATCCGACGCCCCAAGGTGTTTCTGAATGGTCATCACGACCGCCGGCCGGCCTTCCTTTCCATAACCGGGCAACGGAGCGACTCGCGGGTGAAACCAGCAGAACGCCGGAGTCAGTTCCTTGAAGACCGCCTCCGCTTTCACGTCGAAGGGCAACCGTGCGGGTTCGTCGGCTTGGGCTGTGGACACGAAGATCAACACCATGACAACGCAGGCGTGCCACAACCACGTCGATCGAGTTTCCATACCCGACCAAACGGCCCTGGAAACCTGTCCGACATTCCAATCGATGTTCGTCATTTCGATTCCTTTTTTTCGAGTCCCTTGGTCGCGGGCAGCAGCATAGCCTGAAAACGCCTCTCGATTCAGTTGAGCGTCTTTGGATTCACCCACGTTGCAGTCACGTTCTAGCCGTACCGAGGTTCGCCGAACGCGGTCGAATCCGACGTAGGAATTTGCTCGATACGCCCGCACGTGCGTTTCTCGTCGTAAACGACAGTAAGACCGAAGACATCGTCCGGCTGCATGAACGGCTCCGAGCACGAAAATAATTATGACTTGACACTAAAGACAAAATGTCTAAATTGGCCCGCTGTCGAATTGCTGACGACGCTCGTCCGACGAGTCATTTCGAGTTTGGCCAATTGTTCTGATTGTCTGTGGAGGCACCAAACGATGTTCCTCAAAACCCCCTGTTTGATGCTGGCGTTGGTGCTCATTGACGCAACCAGTGTGACTGCCGATGAACCGGCCGCCGCCCGGCCAGAAGTTTCGCGTTTGACGACAGAGAACCTCGCACGCTGGATTGACGAGCGGTTCGCAACGGCATGGCAAGAGGCGAAGATCGACCCACCGGCTCTGATCGACGACGCCACGTTTTTGAAACGGACGTCTCTGGATCTCACCGGCTCGATTCCGAGCGTTTCGCAGGCTCGCGATTTCTTGGACTACGCGGGCGAACATCGTCGCGGCACGCTTGTCGATCGGTTGCTCAATGATCCGCGACGGCCGGAGAAGTATGCGGAGCGGACGGCCGCGCATTGGGCGACGGTGTGGCGGCGGATGATGGTGCCGGGGAATTCTCAAGAAGCTCGGATGGCGGTCGGGCTGGAGCCGTGGTTGAAGGAGCAGTTCAACGCCAACGTGCCGTATGACGAACTCGCTCGCAAGTTGGTCACGGCGACGAATGATGGCCAAGCCATGATGCCCGTGAATGCGAGGCCGAGAGTTCAAGGTGGTGGCCCGGCGTTGTTCTTTCAGGCAATCGGTGGCAAACCGGAATCGGCGGCGAGTTCGGTGTCGCGCGTGTTTCTCGGAGTCCGCATCGGTTGCGCGGAGTGTCACAATCATCCGTTTGCTGACTGGAAGCAATCCGACTTCTGGGGCATGGCGGCGTTCTTTTCGGGGATCAAAAACGGCGCGATCAACGATGCGGTGACGGCCACGATCCGGCCGGAGAACAGCACTGTCGAGTACGCCGCGGCATTTCTCGGTGGTGAGCCGGCGAGGATCGGCAAAGGCCGAACGCCGCGCGAAACGCTGGCGGATTGGATGGTCGCGCCGGAGAACTCGCTGTTCGCGGCGACGGCGGTGAATCGAGTCTGGCAGCACCTGCTCGGTCGCGGGATGACGGACTCGGTGGATGATCTCGACAAGGCGTCGCCGGCCGAGCGGAAGATTTTGGATGACCTCGCGAAGCTGTTCGTCGATGCCAAGTTCGACCTGCGTTGGCTGATCGCCGGCATCTGCAAGAGTCAGCTTTATCAGCGCGAGTGCATTGTGCTCGACGACACTGACGCTGAGCCGCCACCCGGATTGCGGCCGATCAAGACGCTGTCGCCGGAACAGGTTTTCAATTCGCTGGAGCAAGCGCTGTCGCTGCCGGTCGCGCGTGCCGATGGGAGTGCTCGATTCAATGGACTGCGCGATCAGCTCATTTCGCGGATGAACGAAGCAGCCTCAAACAATCCCGATGAATTCCGAGCCGGCATCCCGCAAGCTTTGTTGCTGATGAACGGCCGATTGACGACGGAGGCCACTGATCTCGATCAAAGCCGCACGCTGCGCGGAGTGCTCGACGCGCCGTTCCTCGACACCGAGGCCAAGCTGACGACGTTGTATCTGGCAACCCTCAGTCGCCCGCCGCGAGCCGAGGAAAAGAAGTTTCTTTTGGAACACATCCGCAAACAGGCGGACGGAGATAAACAAAAACAAGCTTATGCCGAGATCTTCTGGGGGCTGCTGAATAGTCCGGAGTTTGTGCTGGAGAAGTAGCCGGAGGATGGCCGCCCTCGGCCGTCCGTATTTGAGAATGACACGATGCAGACGGCCGAGGGCGGCCATCCTACACCTGTGAGTTCTAAGTTTTACTGTTTGACTTCGTCTTTCAATCGGAGACTTTCGATGTCACGAACTGATTTCACTCGTCGCGATTTCATCAAATTGTCGTTGGCCAGCGCATTCGGCGTGTCGTATTCCGGCTGGCTGCCGCGATTGGCTCAGGCGGCTGAGGCGGCGGGGGTCAAACACAAGGCGGTCATCCTGCTCTGGATGACTGGTGGTCCGACTCAAACGGACACGTTCGATTTGAAAGTGGGGCACCCGAACGGCGGGCCGTCGAAGGCGATCGAGACGGCGGTCTCCGGCATTCAGATCAGTGAGAATCTGCCAGGCGTCGCCGCGCAAATGAAAGACCTCGCGATCATTCGCAGTCTCACGACGGCAGAAGGGGATCATGATCGAGCGACTCGGCTGATGCTGACCGGGCATCGGCCGGGACAAGAGGGGATCAACTATCCGAGCCTCGGTTCGCTGTTCGCGAAAGAACTCGGAGACGCGACGAATGACTTACCCCCCTATGTCAGCGTTTCATCGTTTCGATTCGGCGATGCTGGCGGGCCTGGCTTCCTGGGTCCGAACTACGCTCCGCTGGTCGTGTCCGGAGATAGCCGAGACCCGGAAGCCCGCGCCAACTTGTCGATCGAAAACCTGAAGGCTCCGCCCGGTGTCTCGAAGGAGTCGATGGAGAAGCGATTCGAGATTTCCAAGTTTCTGCAAGACGATTTCGCGAACCGCGCGAAGGGGCCGTCGACGAAGGCTCACAAGGCCAACTTCGACCGCGCGATGCGGATGATCGCAACCAACGCCAAGGGAGCCTTCAAGCTCGACGAAGAAACGGCTGCGCTCCGCGACAAGTACGGTCGCAGTCAATTCGGACAAGGTTGCCTGCTGGCTCGGCGGTTGGTCGAGCGAGGTGCCGCGTTCGTGGAAGTCACGCTCGATGGTTGGGACACGCACGGCGACAACTTCAACGCGGTGAAGGGACTGTGCGCGACGCTCGATCCGGCGTGGTCCACACTGATGACCGATCTGCGCGAGCGCGGGCTGCTCGAATCGACGCTCATCGTCTGGATGGGCGAGTTCGGCCGGACTCCGAAGATCAACAACAACGCTGGCCGCGATCATTTCCCGGCGGCGTGGTCGACCGTGCTGGGGGGCGGCGGAGTCAAAGGTGGCCAAGTCATCGGCGACACCGGAAAGGCCGGAACCGAAGTGACCAATCGCCCCGTCAAGATCGCCGATTTGTACGCCACGATGTGTGCCAGTATCGGGGTCAACCCCGATACCGAAAACATCTCACCCGAAGGCCGCCCGATTCCGCTGGCCGATCGCAGCGGGAAGATCATCGAAGAGATTACAGCGGTGCCGGAGAAGCGGAAGAAGGCATAGAGGTCAGCACTGCATGATGTCACCGGTCGGAGCAACAGCGTGAATCGAGTGGGCGACAAGTTGATGCGAGTGATGTGCGAACGACTTCGCGCCGTTGCCGTAGCCAAGTTCGCCAGAACGTGGGTCGATCGACGCCTCACCCACGTTCTGGCGAACGTGGCTACTTCACTGGCCTCTGCTGTTGCTCTGATCGCGGCCGCTCTCCCGCTCTCAGCCGCCGAACCCGCGAAGTCTTCCGAAGTTCGCGATGTGATCTTGATGCTCGAAACGGGGCCGTTGCATCTGCGGGTCCACGTCGCCGTCGGCGGGTTGTCTCCGCAAGACGCTCGGCGGGCGAGCTTGGATCGGCTGTTGAAAACGCTCGATGCGGATGGCGACGGCAAGCTGTCGCAGAAAGAGGCGGAGCGGTCGCCGCTGTTTCGCGAGAAGCAACGGCCGAAGGCAGCCGAGTTCTTGAAAGAGATCGGAGCCTCACCAATGTTTTCTCGCCGCGACATGGAGCAGCGGTTCGAGCGATTCGGCGGTGAGACGGTCGTCTATCGGCAGAACGCGAGCACTTCGGAAAGCGATAACAGCGTCTTCAAAATGCTGGACGCGAACAAGGACGGAGTCGTGGACGCGACCGAGATGCAGGACTCGGTCGATCTGCTGCTCGCGAAGGATTCGGACGACGACGAATGCGTGACGTTCGACGAACTCGCTCCGCCGCCGGTCGTTCCAGCGAATCAGTTGGTGGTGCCGACGGACCAGCCACGCCCGCCCTCATCGACGGTGGCCGAACTGCTCCGCGACACGAATCAACTCGCTCTGGCAGACCAACTGCTGTTGAAGTACGACAAGAACCGCAATCGTAAGCTCTCGATCGACGAACTCGGCTGGCCCAAAGAGCGACTGAAGACTTGCGATACCGATGGCGATGGGGAACTCAACAAGAAGGAACTTGGCGGTTTGCAGAAGTCGCCGATTGATATCGAGTTGGCGGTGGACGTCGTGCGGAAGGAAGGCCAACCGATGCTGCGGACGCTCGCCTCGTTGGGAGTTCAAACAGACGGCGATAAGTATCCGGACCTCGCTACGATCAACCTGCCGACCGCCGTCGTCACGTTCTCATCGCGCGAAGTCGATCCGTTCGAGGCATCAATGACGCTCGCGCTGCGGACGTTCAATGAACTCGATGTGGACAACAACGGCTACCTCGACAATGACGAGACGAAGAGCCGCGAGCGATTCGGCCGCGGCCTGTTCGATCAGATCGACGCGGACGGCGACGGCAAAATCTTCGGCGAAGAAATGAAGGAGTTCATTCGCACTCGCGGTGAGCCGGTCGCGACGACGTGTCAGATCACCGTCTTCGACGATGGAGCTGGATTCTTTTCGACACTGGACTCGAACAGCGACCGCCGCATCTCGATGCGCGAAATGCGCTACGCGGACAAGACGCTGGTCAAGATGCAGCGCGACGACAAACCGGGGCTGGGCGAATTCGAGCCCGCTCGGCGGTATCGCATCGAGTTCGTGCGCGGCATCTTCAATCCGTTCGGCAATCCGGAACGCCCGGCGAATCCGCGAATGCCGCAAGCACCGGTCGAAACCATCAAGCCGCGACTCGTCGGCCCCATTTGGTTTCAACGCTGGGATCGCAACAACGACGGCGACATCACTTGGCGCGAGTTCCTCGGCCCACGCGACGCCTTTGAACAACTCGACGCCGATCGCGATGAGTTGATTGATCCGAAAGAAGCGGAGGCGGCCGTGACGGCGAAATCCGAAACACGAAATTCGAAATCCGAGACAAGCACAAATGGCCAAAGCCCGAATGCGGCACGGGCCAAAACGGAAAACAGTCTGGAACACAAATAAAATAAGAGGTGATCGCCGGCACTGGCTCGGTCTCACGCGGAGGTGCTTTTTCGATGCGTCACAAGCCCACTCTCTTCACAGCAGTCCTCCTCTTATTCCTGGTCGGCCTCGATGTCGCTCAGGGAGACGACAAACCCGCGACGAAGGTTGCACCCACGTCGAAGGACAAGCCCGCGACGAAGGACAAACCCACGTCGAAGGCTCTCGGCAAAATCCAGCCGCCTGGTGGAGTGCCACTGCCCCTGAGACCCGGAACCCCAGTTTCCGTGGACTGGGGGACGAAGGCGACCAAGCGTTTGGAGTCTGCACCCGAAGAAGACCTCGCGAAGTGGATCGTCGAACTGAAACGGATCACGGACAAGAAACTCGATGAGGAGCTTGAAGAACAAGCCTGCCGCACCTACTTCGTGACACGCATGAGCCTGGCTTTCGACGATCTCAAATGGAACGCCAAGGTGGCGGACAAACTCTTCCATCGCGCCGAAGCCATGAAGGCGTCGGATTCCAAAGTCTGGAAGGAAGCGTTTGAAGCACTGCTGAAGCACGAGCCGACAGTGCTCCTGAACGAACAAGAATACGCGGTTCCGCTCGTCCTCATTCCGGTCGAGCCTCTCTTCGACAAGTGGAAGTACAACCGCGAGCGCGGCAAGAAGTATCTGGCTCGCCTGCAGCAACTGACCTTCGATGACGTCGTACTCTGGTATGACGCGGATGATTTCTTGGGGACGAAACTCGACGCCGCAGTCAACATCATCCTGCTGGATGACTACTTCGACAACGAAATGTTCCAGCGGGACAAGTTCAAAGCCGCGTTCGAGGTCAAGAAGAACTAGAGGCAATGGTCCAGATCACAGGAGAAATCCCGATGAAAAAAACATTCGCTTTCCTAACCGCAATTGCCCTCTGTGCGATGTGCTCGTTGTACGCGGACTATTCCGTTTCTGATCAAGGAACGTGGCCTCAGAGTTGGCCAGCGGAACTGGAGCCACTCCGCAAGCAAGCCCGCTCTTTAGAGGGTCCGCTTCGGCCCCTGCTGCACTATGCGATCTCGTTCAAAAAGCGGGAGGAGTTTGAGGCCGCCTGGCCGCATCTCTTGAAGGTCAAGACGAAGGGGGCTCCGATCGTTCTGAGACGCGGTCCAAGCTTTTGGTTAGACAACGAGAAGAATGCGGGGGTTTGCGTCCACACTCCGCCTGTGGGTCAAGCTCCGATCGCCGACGGGAAGGATGCGAAAGGAAATTGGGACAAGACCATCTACATCGAGCTGATTGCCGACGGCGAGATCGTGGATCTGAACCGTATTCAATTGCCGACAGATACGCCGATCATCGACGAGCGGTTCAAGGTCGAGCCGAACAAATCGATCAAGCTGAGTGGCGGCTGATGCGGATTCGGAACGCCGCCGCCTCACGAGTCGGTGTCTCTCAGCGACTCACAAAGTATTTGCAGTTTGGCTTTCAACAACAACAACCCTGACGGATCACAACGATGTCAAACGCTCCCACGAATGACGATGCCGCCGCAGTCGCGAGACTTCGGGAAGCTCGCACCAAGATCAAAAGAGAGTTGGCCAAGATCGTCGTCGGGCAAGACGAGATCATCGACTCGCTGCTGATCGGGATGCTGTGCAAAGGACACATCCTGCTGCACGGCGTGCCGGGGCTGGGCAAGACCTTGATGGCGCGGACGCTGGCGAAGACGTTGGAGATGGAGTTCCGCCGCATTCAGTTCACTCCCGACTTGATGCCGGCGGACATCACGGGCACCGATGTCATGGAAGAAGATCACGCGACCGGCAAGCACAAGGTGTCGTTCCTGCCGGGACCGGTCTTCACCAACTTCCTGCTGGCGGACGAAATCAACCGCACGCCGCCGAAGACTCAAGCCGCGCTGTTGCAGGCGATGCAGGAAGCCGAAATCTCCGTTGGCCGCGAGACGTACAAACTCAAGCCGCCGTTCTTCGTCGTCGCGACGCAGAACCCGATCGAGATGGAGGGAACGTATCCGCTGCCGGAAGCTCAACTCGACCGTTTCATGTTCAACTTGAAGATCAAGTACCCCTCGGTCGACGAAGGGGTGCTGATCATCAAAGGCACGACGAGTACGGTGACAGCCACTGCCGACGCGGTCCTGCACGCCGAGGAAGTTCTGCGTCTGCAAGAGTTGGTTCGCGGCGTCCCCGTCGCCGACAGCGTGGTCCGTTATGCAGCGCGATTGGTCGCGGCGACTCGGCCTTCGTTGGCCGGCAAGGACACCGGCGCGAAGTCGCTCGACGCGATCCACAAATACATTTCCTACGGAGCCAGTCCGCGAGCCTCGCAGTTCCTAGTGCTCGGCTCGAAGGCGCGAGCGATTCTGGCCGGCAAATACCACGTCGATTTCGACGACATCAAAGCGGTTGCTCATCCGGTGCTGCGGCATCGGCTGGTCCTCAACTTCCACGCGCGAGCCGACAACGTGGACGCCGACGTGCTGGTTAATCGTCTCCTCGAGGCCGTGCCAACCGAGGAGAAGAAATAATGTTTCGCGCGGCTCCATTGATTGTGTTTTGCCTGAGTGGTTCGCTGATCGTCGCGGACGACACGGAGTCCGCCGCGCGCCAAGCGAGGCTGGCGGCGATGCGGCAGCGCGCCGAGGCCTTACACCTGAAGATCGGAGAGAAACCGGAACTGCGGCGGGTCGGAAAAGAGCCGCTGTTTCGTTACAGCGATCCGGTTGGGACGACGACTGATGGGACACTGTGGTTGTGGACTCAAGCCGAGCGGCCGATTGCGGCGGCGTGCCTGTTCAACGATTCGCGCGAAGGCTTTCAGTGGAACTACGAGCTTGTTTCGCTGAGTGACTCACCACTGTTTGTCGACGGTCGGCCGGGCTGGAACTGGCGGCCGGTGGCGAATCAGCGCCGGTGGATTGTCGTGACCGAGCCTGAGCCTGCAGACACCGGACCGAAACGGCTGGTTCAAATGAAAACTCTGCTGTCACAGTTTCGCGCGGTCGGAACCTATCAAGCCGGCGAACATACGCAGATGCGGTTGTTGCCGCGGCCGGTTTATCGATACCACTGCCCGGATCAAAAGATCGAAGATGGCGCGATGTTTCTGTTTGCCGTTGGAACGAACCCGGAAGTGCTCGTCCAAGTCGAAGCGCTGTCCGAGGCGGATCGTTCCTGGCGAATCGGCTTCGCGCGCATGACGGCCGCGGACGTAAAAGTGGCTCGCGATGAACAGACCGTCTGGGAGGCCGAGGGAGTCCGTGCTTGGGATCCGCGGCACGACTATTTCTCGCACTACGGCCCGGATCGCGGCGACGTTGCTCCGGACAAGTAACGATGACCCACAGCTTGAGATTGCCGCACAGAACAAGAATGAGATTTCACCGTGACTTCCAAAACTCTCGTTGATCCCGCGTTTTTCTCTCGGCTCGACAATCTCGAGCTGCGGGCGCGCGGGATCGTCGAAGGGTTTATGCACGGCTTGCATCGCAGCCCGTTTGTTGGGTTCAGCGTCGAGTTTGCCTCGCATCGCGAGTACGCGCAGGGGGACGACCTGCGGCATGTGAACTGGAAGTTGTATGCCCGGACGAAGCGGTTGTATGTGAAGGAGTTCGATGCTGAGACCAACATGAATCTGCATCTGTTGGTCGACATCAGCGGGTCGATGGAGTGCGCGAATACGGGACGCAGCAAGCTGTCGTATGCGACGACGTTGGCGGCGGCGTTGGCTCATTTGGCGCTCAAGCAGCACGATGCGGTGGGCATCACGTTGTTCGCGGATGAGGTCGTCGCGCACCTTGATCCGCGAGCGAAGCCGCATCAGTTGGACGAGATCTTGGCGGCGATCTCGAACACGAAGGCTCGGCCGAAATCGGATGCCTCGCGAGCACTGCATCAAGCGGCAGAGCTGTGCCGGCATCGCGGCATGGTGGTCGTCATCAGCGACTTCTTCGACGACTTGGAGGCGATCAAACGGGGGCTGGATCAGTTGCGGTATCGGCAGCACGAGGTGCTCGCGTTTCAAATCTGGGATCCGTGGGAGCGGCACTTGCCGCTCGAAGGCAACATCTGCTTCAGCGACATGGAGACGCGAGAAGAAATCACGACACACGCCGAAGGAGTTCGCGAGAAGTACCTCGCGGCGATCGACGAATGGCGAGCGGAACTGGCCCGCGAATGTCTGAATCGTGGCGTCGATCGCATCGAAATGACAACCGACGATCCGCTCGATAAGGCGTTGCTCGATTATCTGGTTCACAGAACAAAAGTTTGACTCGAAAACTTCACATGCCCAACTTCCTTCAAACATCGTTCCTCGCTGGACTGGCCGCACTCGCGGTGCCGGTCCTGATTCACCTGTTCTTTCGTCTGAAGACGAAGCGGGTGGAGCTGGGGACGATCCGCTTTTTGCGGCTCGTGCTGGAAGAGAATGCTCGGCGGCGGAAGGTGATGCGGTGGTTGTTGCTGGCGCTGCGGATGGCGTTTGTCGCGCTGCTTGTCGGGTTGTTCGCGCGGCCGTTCCTCACGGCGGCGGCGACCGGGAGCGACAAAGAACTGCTCGTCATCTTGATCGACCAGTCGGCGACGATGCAGCTCAAGGGGGAGAATGGACGGCTGATCGATCAAGCGATTGCCGAGGCGAAGAAGCTGATCGAAACGGCGGGAACGCAGACTCGATTCGAGGTCGCGTTTTTCGATCACGACGTGCATCCGCTGACGGACTCGAAAGCCGGAGACGGTGTGAAGAGCGACGCGGTGCTGGCGAAGTTGCAGGCTCCGGCGGCGACGTTCGGCGCGACGAACTTCGGCGCGGTCTTCGCCTGGGCACGCGACATCTGCGTGAAGGCTCCGGCGGGAGTGAAGCAACTGCATCTCTTCACCGACTTGCAGCGGTCGGGACTGGATTGGACTGAGGTCGAACCGCTGCCGGCCGAAGTCAAACCGCATCTGCATGATCTCGGCCGACCGGTGGTCAACAACGTGGCGATCACCGAAGTCCGCACGACGCGCTTGTGGGTACGACCCGGCGAGTCGCCGACGATCCGAGCGTCCGTCCTGCACGGCGGCACGTTTGCGTTGGAGGAAGTGGCGATCGTGCTGGAAATTGGCAGGGTGGAAGGGCGGCAGAAGTCAGAGCGACTGGCCAGCCGAACCGAGTTCGCGAAGCTCGCCGAGCGAATCACGAAGCGTGAGCGGGTGAAGCTGGAACCCGGTGCGACGGTCACGCTCGACTTTGAACTTCCCGCGTTGAGTGAAGGTTTGTGGCAAGGCCGGGTGACGGTCGAGTTCGACGACGACTTGCCGTTCGACAATCAGCGATTCTTCGCGATCTCGGCAACGCCCGCGTATCGGGTGCTCGTCGTCAGCAGCGAGTCCGACGGTTCGGCAATCACCAGCGAGACCTATTTCTTGGATGCGGCTCTGAGACTGGCGGACGCGGGGGATTCGTACTCGGCCAGTCCGTTCGCTCCGACGCTGCTGACCTATGCGGACGGTGTGAGCTTTCCGAATTTGTCCGGCGCTGACGTGGGGCAGGTTTCCAACCTGCCCGTGAATTCCAATGAGAACCGTTCAAAAACTTTGAAAGCGAGTGACGGGCAGGTTGGAAACCTGCCCCACGGTTTCGATACCGTCGTGCTGGCGAATGTGGCGGATGTCTCGAAGCCAGATGCGGATCAATTGGCGTCGTTCGTCCGCAGCGGCGGCGGGTTGTTGGTCTTCACCGGCGATCGCGTGTCGGCGAAGAGCTGCTCGACATTGACCGACGCGGGACTGACGGTCGGCGAAATCGGCGACACGAAAGTCACGAATGATTTGCCGTGGCGACTGACTCAGTGGGATGACAAGCATCCGATCTTTGAACCGCTCAGTGACCCGCAACATGGCGACCTGCGACGGCTGATCTTCGCCGCGTACACGAAGCTGACTCCCTCGGCCGACGCGAACGTGCTGGCTCAGTTCAGCACCGGCGATCCAGCGGTGCTCGAACGTCGCGTTGGCGACGGAACAATGTTGTGGGTGACGACCTCGTGCGGTCGCGACTGGAGCGATTGGTGTCGCAGCCGGTTGTTCTTGCCGACCGTGCATCAGTTGCTCGGCTACGAAGTCGGCCTCACGTCGGGTGGCCGAGTTCGCTCGCGGCTGGTCGATACGGAACCGAAAACAGCGGTCGGAGGTCAGCGGCCGGATGCCGTCGTGGCGGAGCCGCGCGGTGCTGACGCCCTGACCTCCGCCGCGATTCCCGGTGTCGATCAGTTCGAGCGCTTCGCCGAAATCATCAACACGAGTCCTCGCGAATCCGACACGGATCGTTGCACTCGGCAAGAGTTCGAGGATCGCTTCGCGGTGAAGTTCGTCGAGGAAGCTGGCACGACTGACTCACAAGCCGCAGTGCTCGGCAACGTCGAGTTGCAACAAGACGAACTCTGGCATTGGGTCGGCTGTGTGTTGCTGGGGGTGATGTTGTTGGAAGGGTTTGTGGGGAATCGCACGACTGCGTGAAACAAAGAATCGTTTTTCAGATTTTGATCGGGATCAATTATGAGCACCATCATCAATCGTGACACGGCGTTCCTGAATCGCTTTCGTTCTGTCTGGGCGCGCAAGCGGCGAGTCGAGCTGGGGCAGGTGGCGGTCGGCTCGTTGCTGCTCGCATTGCTGGGGCTGGGCGGGTTGGCGATTGCGGATTACTCGTTGGAGTTGGATCGCTCGGTGCGCGTGGTCGCGCTGGGGGCGATGCTCGGGGCGGTCGCGTTGTTTGCGATCAATTTGTTGTGGCGGACGGTGCGGCGGTGGAGTCAGCCGACAACGGCGGCGGAAATTGAAGCGGCGTTTCCGCAGCTCGGTCAGTCGGTCCGCACGACGGTGCAATTCGGTGCGATGCAGGTTGAGCAGGTGCGATCCGAAGGTGTCGCGTCAACGCTGGTCACGGCGTTGGCCGAGCAGACTCATCAGCGGGCGTTGCCGCTGACCATTGAAGATGTCGTGCCGGTGAAGAAGTTGGGGTTGATCGCGTGTGGACTTGCCGCGGCGTTCGTCGTTGTGGCGGGGGCGTCGAGCGTGGATTGGGAGTGGCGGAATGCGACCTCGCGAGCGGTTCTCAGCGACATCCCGTATCGACAGCTTGAGGTTCTGCCTGGAGACCAGACGGTCGATGAAGGGAATGGACTGACGATTGATGTCGCTCTGATCGGTCGCACGAATCGGGATGTGACGCTGTTCACTCGGCCCGCTGGTGATGTGGAGGCGGAATGGACCGAGCGGAAGTTGGAGGAGCAGGGGTCAGAGGAAAGCAAGACAACGGCAGCGACGACGGTCGGCGCTTCGGTTCGGCCGCAGGTTGCGTTTGTCGCCAAGCTGGATCGGCTGACGAAGCCGGTGCAGTACCGAGTCACCGCGGGTGAATTGGAAAGCCCCGTTTATCAGGTCAGCATTCGGCGGCCGTTGCGGATTGAAGAGGTGAAGATCGACCTGACTCCGCCATCGTACACGGGGCAGCCGACGAGCACGTCGCTCGATGCGAATTTGAGTGTGCTGCAAGGGACGGTCGCGAAGTTTGTGATTCAGTTTGATAAGCCAGTGAAGTCGGCATCGCTGGTCCTCGCACCGAGGAAGCAGCCGCGCGATGACGAGGATAAGAACGAGCCGGAGGTTGTGCCGCTGAACGTGGGGCACGTTTCCAACGTGCCCGGACAGATGGCTCGATCCGGTGACGCGACGGCAAATCGAAATTCGCTGGACGGGCACGTTGAAAACGTGCCCCACGTTGGAACGGCCGAACTCACGCTCAATGACGACCGCAATTACAGCATCGTGGCCGAGGCCGAGGATGGAACGTTGCTGCCGGAGAACAAGTACCGCATTCGAGTCCGTGAGGATCAGCCGCCGCAGGTGACGTTCGAGTCGCCGGAGGATGCGGTCGAAGTTCACACGCTGGCCGAATTGCTGATACACATTCGCGTGCGCGACGACTACGGGTTGTCGAAGGCGGGCGTCGTCTTTCAGGTCAACAACGAACAGGAAGTTCCGCTGATCGCTCAGGACTTCGAGACCGTCGTCGCGGCGGCCAACGAAGCGGCTGCAACTGGCAAGGTTTCACCGACGACGCAGGCGGCACTCGAAAAAGTGCTGCCGTTGGAGTTCTTTGAGCTGACTCAGAAGGACAGCGTGATGTACTTCGCGTTCGCCGAAGACAACCGGCCGGACTCGCCGCAACGGACCGAGACCGACATGCGGTTCATCGACATCCGACCGTTCAAGCGGACGTACCAGGTCGTTGATCCGGACCCGATGAACGGCATGAACATGGGCCAAAGGTTGAAGTCGTTGGAGGAACTGATTCAGCGGCAGCGCTTCGGACTCAACCGCACGATGCAGATCGAAAAGCGAGCGGTCGCCGGACGGAAGCCGGATGCCACAACGCTCGACCAATTGATGACGTTTGAGACCGAGCTGGCCAAGAACACGCGCGAGACGGCCGAGGGATTGGCCCTGCGCGGAGTCGATGATGTCGAGCTGTTTTTTCAGGCCGAGACGTCGATGCTCGCGGCGGTCGATTCGCTGTCGGTCGGCAAATGGGAGAACGCGACGCTGCAAATGCGCGACGCGTTGAAGTTTCTCATCGAAGCACGCGACCGCACGAATTCGCAAATCAACAAAAACCCCAATGCCCAAATGCTCGCTCAACTGCGGCAATTCGATCGTCTCCAGGCTCAGAAGCTGCGACGTCCGAAGACGGACAAGGAGGAGGCTCGCGAGTTGATCCGCCGGTTGGAGGAATTGATCGCTCAGGAAGCGACGGTCGTGAGCGGGCTGGAGGACGAGAATCCAGAGGTCAGCGATCAGAAGTCAGAGTTGCAGAAGACAGAAAAGGCAGAGGACAAGTAACCCGAAGCGTGAGCGAGGGCGAAGGTCGT
>CAMDPK010000012.1 GCA_945904015.1 Candidatus Kuenenia stuttgartensis
CGACGCAAGCTGCGTCGGCCACGTTGGGAGATCCACAATGCTTCGCTTCTTCATCGTCCTGTTGGTCGCCGCCATGTTCGAGCAAACACAGACCGCCCAAGCTGAGACACCCGCTGCGGGTTGGACTCCCGAACTGATGCTCAAGGTACGGCGAGTCGCACACGTCCGGCCGTCGCCGGATGCGAAGCGCGTCGTGTACTCCGTGGCTGAGGCGGTCATGACCGAGGACCGCAGCGAGTTCGTGTCGCAGATTTGGGTCGCGAATGCGGACGGCAGCGAGGCGACTCAACTGACGTTCGCGGCGAAGTCATCGACGAATCCGATGTGGTCACTGGACAGCCAGTGGATCGCGTTCACCTCTGAGCGAACGGGAAAATCGAACCTGTTTCGAATGCGCGTCACGGGGGGCGAGGCGGAACAACTGACCGATGTGAAATCGGGAGTCGGGTTGTTCGCCTGGAGTCCCGACGGCCAGCAGCTTGCGTTCGTGATGCCCGATCCGCCAACTGACGCCGACGACAAGGCCGCGAAGGCGAGGGACGATTTCCGCTGGATCGATCGCGATTTCAAAATGGACCGGCTGCATCTCGTGTCGGTCGAGAAGGACAAAAACGGCCAGCGTTTGCCGCGATTGCTGACCGCCGGAAACCTCTCGATCAGCGCGGCGGCGCGTCCGGGAGGCGGCAGCTTCGACTGGTCCCCCGACGGGAAGTCGATCGTGTTCGCACATCGAAAGTCACCGAAAGCGGATGACTGGACGTCCTCGGATGTTTCGATGGTCGATGTCGCATACGGCAAAATCACGCCACTGGCATCAACCGGTCGTTCCGAATTCGCTCCGCTGTACTCACCCGACGGAAAATCGGTGGCGCTGATCGCCAGCGATGACCCGCCGCGCTGGGCCGGCGACTATTCGTTGCAAGTCATCTCGGTCGTGGATCGAAAAGTGAGACCGCTGCCGGAGACTCCGGATCATCAGCCGACGCTGATCGGCTGGTCGAGCGACGGAACAAGTCTGTACTTCGTCGAAACTCGCGGCACGTTGAATCGCTTGTCGTCGATCAACGTCGAGACCGGAATGATCGGCGAACTCGTTTCCGGTGGCGAGTTGTTGCGGGCGTTTGAAGTGAACGCGAAAGGCTCGGCGTTCGGGTTCGTGCGCGAGACTCCGCAAAAAGCTCCCGAAGCGTGCGTCTCACCGAGTGGCACATTCGCTCCAGTGCAGGTCAGCCATGCGAACACGCACCTGCCAACATTTCCGCTCGGCAAAGTCGAACTGCTGCGGTGGAAAAGCACCGACGGTCAAGAGATCGAAGGACTGCTGACCTACCCCGTCGGTTATCAGGCCGGCACACGAGTGCCGCTGCTGTTGCAAGTGCATGGCGGTCCGATGGGCGTGTTCGTGCAATCGTTCGCCGGAACTGCCGGCGTCTATCCGAACGCCGCGTTCGCCTCGCGCGGCTTCGCGCTGTTGCAGCCAAACCCGCGCGGGTCGGCGGGATACGGCAAAGAGTTTCGCTACGCAAACTATCAAGATTGGGGCGGCGGTGACTTCCGCGACATCATGGCCGGAGTCGATCGAGTCATCGAAATGGGCGTGGCTGATCCCGAACGCATGGGCGTGATGGGCTGGAGCTACGGTGGCTACATGACTTCATGGACGATCACGCAGACGAATCGCTTCAAAGCCGCGTCCGTCGGAGCCGCCGTGACGAACCTCGTCAGCTTCACCGGCACGGCGGATATTCCTGGTTTTCTGCCGGACTACTTTGGCGGTCAGCCGTGGGAGGACGCGACGCTGTATCGTGCCCGGTCTCCGGTGTTCCAAGCGAAGGGAGTCACGACCCCGACACTGGTTCAGCACGGCGAGGCGGATGTGCGCGTCCCCGTCTCGCAGGGCTACGAATTTTACAACGCGGTGAAGCAACAAGGGACACCGGCCGAGATGCTCGTCTTGCCGCGTCAACCGCACGGCCCGACCGAACCGCGCATGATTCTCAAGATCATGCAGACGAACCTCGATTGGTTCGAGAAGCATTTGAAATCCGGTCACTGATTCGCGAGTCCGTCTGCCTAACAAATCCAACCGCCGCCCATCACTCGGTCGCCGTCATAAAAGACGACGGCTTGTCCCGGAGCGACGCCGAACTGCGGCTCGGCAAAGTAAACGCGCACGCGGTCTTCGTCGAGCACCTGCACTTCAGCCTCAGCACATTGATGTTGCGAACGAATCTGGGCCTGGCAAGTGAACCTGTCGGGCACATCGTCGATCAGCCAGTTGAGGCGATTGGCTTCCAGCGTCGGTTCCATGAGATCCTCACGTGTGCCGATGACGACTCGCCGAGTTGTCGGCTGCACGGCGACAACGTACCGCGGACTGCCGAATGTGATTCCGAGTCTTTTTCGTTGACCGATCGTGTATTGCTGGTAGCCCTCGTGACGGCCGAGCACGTTGCCTTCAGTGTCCACAATTTCTCCGGCCGTGTCGTGGTGACCTCGATAGCGTTCCAAGAAACCGACGTAGTCATTGTCCGGGATGAAGCAGATCTCTTGGCTGTCTGGCTTGTCGGCCACTCGCAGCCCGGTCTGCCGAGCGAGTTCGCGAATCTCGGACTTCGCGAAGTTGCCGACGGGGAAGATGACTCGGTCGAGGATTTCCTTGCGGATGCCAAACAGGACGTACGACTGATCCTTCGAGCGATCGAGGCCACGCATGAGTGCTGGAGTTGGTCCGTTGTCCGTTGTCCGTTGTCTGTCGTCCGCTGTCGCACTACTGACCACTGACCACTGACCACTGACCACTCTCGCATAATGTCCCGACGCGATGTGATCCGCTCCGACCGACTGCGCGAACTCCCAGAGCTTGCCGAACTTCAGCCAGTTGTTGCACATCACGCACGGGTTCGGCGTGCGGCCAGCGAGGTACTCGTCAGCGAAGTAGTCCTTGATCCGCGTGAAAGCGTCTTGAAAATTCAGCGCGTGAAATGGGATGTCCAACGAATCGGCAACTCGTCGAGCATCCGCCGCGTCCGTCGCGCTGCAGCAGCCCTGCTTGTGAGCCTTCGGATTGAGAATCGGCAGATCGGCAGCGAGCGATGTCTTGCAGACCTGGGGCTCCTCGGTCGCGCCGGAGCGCATGAAAAGCCCGATCACTTCGTAGCCCTGCTGTTGCAGCAGGACCGCTGCGGCGGAGCTATCCACTCCACCACTCATCGCTAGGACGACACGCTTCGACATTTCAGGGGACCGCAACCTTTCCTGGACCGAGCAAACTTTGCTCCATGAAGTGTAACGCCAGCCGGAGGTTTGCCTGAGTCCACAGTAGCGGCGTGATGTCGTTCGGACCCCAAATGCCGTTCTCGCGGTAGTAGGACTCCGGGCAACGCAGAGACGGGAACGACGTGTCTTCGCCGGTCAGTTGCCTCAAGCTGCGGTTGAGATGTTGCGTTTGAAGTTCGAGTTGTCCGGTGTCGCCGGTCTGTTGGTAACGCAGGCCGTGAATGACCGACAGGATCGGGTCGAAGATGCACCACTGAGCTTCGCCCCCCGGTTGCAGCAGGCGGTCGCGAGCGGACATGTCTTCGCTGACGTCGACCGTGCGGTTGGCCGGATCGAGCAGTTTTTTGTAGTCGGCACACCAGTACGAATCGCCGAGATATCGCCGCACACCGAACGGCCCGAGCAACTGCGTGGCGACGTCAGTGACGATCGTCTCGGCCATCTCGCCATCGACGATTTGCAGCGGGTAAATCAAAAACAGCAACGCCGAGTCGTATCGCCGCCGCTTGGCCGGATCGTCCTGAACGCATTCGCTCGGCAGGATTGCTTTGAGAGCTGCGTGCCCGTGCTCGATCAGCCCTTCCGCGCGGCGACAGGTTTGATCGATGAACGACTTCGTCGCTCCCAGCGGCATCTGGGCGGAGGCCATCGTGAGAAAGTAATCTCGCAGCGCGGTCAACCCGGCGGTCGCCGCGCCGATGCTGGAGGCTTCGATTTTGCGAGCCTCTTCCCAATGGCCGCTGTCTTCGTCCTCCCAGAAACGGACGGCTTCCAAATACTGGACGAAGTTGGAGAGCAACTTGATGTCGTCACCGGTCGGCTGCCAGTGACCTTCGCGAGCGAGTTTGCTCGCAAGCCACAGCCAGCAGCCAATCGCGTCGTTCTGCGCGTGTGCCCATTGCTCCGACACTTCGCTGAGCTTGTCGCCGTCAAAACGAATGTGCGGCCGGAGCATCACGTTCTGCGGGTTCGCCTTGCCGACGATGATGTCTCGCAGCTTGCCGCGCTGCGTGTGCTGAAACTGCGTGATCGCCGAGACCGCACGCACCGCGCGATCGTGCTCGCCCAGAACATGAAAGTGATGAGCGATGTGAATGTTGTCGCGGACCCAGACGTTTTGATAGCCGGTGTATTCGAGGTCTTGGCTCTGCGCGAGCGCGGCCGAGAACAACCCGCTGGACAACGTCGGGAATTGAAACGTGCCGTGCTCGATCAAGTGCCGAGTGATCGCTTGAACGCCGTCGACGTTGTAATCGTCGCGGATCAAACCCTCCATGGGATGCGTCATGTCTGCCTCGCGGTTGGATTCTCAAAGTCGTCATCAGTGGCTAGCGGTTGATCGGGGACATCGATGGGCGTTTCGTTCGCGTCGTCGAAGACAGGATCCGTTTTCGACACCGGGAAGATTCGTGGACGCCGATGCCCCTTCTGCCAAAACAAGCGGTCGTCTGTCACGAGTCCGTTTCGGAACGCGCAGTTGAGGCAAACTTTCTCCTCGCCAAATTGCAGAAAGAGTTCTCCATCTAGCAACAGATGAAACCATTCCTCGCCCGGGTTGCGGTGCGCGCAGTATTCACGCGGGCCCGACTTCACGCCGAGTTCCCAGCCTTCGGAGTCCGGGAAATAGAGCCGCCGATCGATCACTTCCCCGGACGCGGCAACCGATGAATCCCGTTCACCTGCTTCGGATGCAGCAGACTCGTCCGCGTCCTGTTTCGCGACGAGCACCTCGTCGATCGCGGCCTGCAAACGCTGAGCGACCCCCGACAACTCGTCCGGAACATCGTTCGGAAGGTCGTCATCGAGCGGCAGCGGATTCGCGGGGGTGGTCACAGCAATCTCCAAACACCATTGAGCGGCGGGGCAATCATAGGGACTTCGCGGCTGCTGTTGAGCCGCGAGCCAATTTGCGCGAGACGCGGCAAAGCTCGGACTTCGGTGACAACCGGACTTGGCTCGGCGATGTTTGGCGTGGCTTTCCTGAATCGACAAGATTTGATCCGTCTTCTTACGATACATTGACGAGACGGCTGAATTGCTCAGCCTCAACGGTTTTCCGAATGTTTTGTGGTGACTGCTCGCGGAGGCCACGATGCTCAGCTTGCAAACTCAGGGGGTCCGACTTTGCGACCGAGTGCCGCGTCGTGAAGTGCTGCGCATCGGCGGGTTGGCAGCGTGCGGTCTGTCGCTGCCACAGTTGTTGGCTCCGCAGTCAGCGTCGGCGGAGAACGTTCAGCCCAAGAACAACCGTCCTGCGAAATCGTGCATCGTGCTGTTCCTGATGGGCGGACCCCCGCAGCAATCGACGTGGGATCCGAAGCCGGATGCTCCGAAAGAGGTCCGGGGAGAAATCGAGCCGATCGCGACCAAGATTCCGGGTGTCCAATTCGGCGAGCTGATGCCTCGGCTGGCAGGACACGCCGACAAGCTCGCGGTGCTCCGAGCGGTCTCGACGAACGACAACGCGCACTCGTCGAGCGGCTACTACATGCTGACCGGCCGGCCGCATGTGCCGATGAATGCCGAGAACGCGAACCCCGGCCCACCGAATGATTGGCCGAATTGGGGCTCGGTCGTGCAAAGCTTGGCGGGACCGCGCGGGCATTTGCCAGCATCGGTGCGGCTGCCCAATCACATCTTCAACACCGACGGCTCAACCTGGCCCGGGCAAGATGGCGGACTGTTGGGACGTGGACAAGACCCGTGGCTGTTTCGGTGTCAGCCGCACGCGGCCGATTATCGCATCAGCGAGTTTCAGTTGCCGGAGAGCATGTCGCTGGATCGCCTCTCTGCGCGGCGCGATCTCGTGCGACTGTTTGATCAGCAATCCGAAGCCGCCGAGCGATTGGCGCGGTCGCGTGTGTTCGGCGAACAGCAGCAGCGAGCCTACGGGCTGTTGGCATCGGCCGCGTCGCGCGGAGCGTTCGATCTTTCGGCGGAAGAGGAGAAGACTCGGCAACGATACGGTTCATCGCCGTTCGGACAGAGCTGCTTGTTGGCTCGGCGATTGATCGAGGCGGACGTGCGGCTTGTCCAAGTCAATTGGTTCCGTGGCCCGGACGAGCCGGCGTCGAACCCGTGCTGGGATTCGCACACGAATGAGACGAAACGACTGCGCGAAGTGCTCGTCCCGCCGGCCGACAATGGATTTGCCTCGCTGTTGGAGGACTTGTCGGAGCGCGGGATGCTCGACGACACATTGATCGTCTGCATGGCCGAATTCGGCCGCACGCCGAAGATCAACGGCGCAGCGGGCCGCGATCACTGGGGACCAGTTTTCTCGGTCGCGATGGCCGGCGGCGGAATTCGTGGCGGCGTCGTTCACGGAGCGTCCGATGCGTTGGGAGGGTATCCGCGCAGCGGACTCGTCCGCCCGGAAGACATCACCGCGACGATGTTCCATTGCCTGGGCTACTCGCCCGACACCGAGTTCTTCGACAACCAAAACCGCCCGTACGCCATCAGTCGCGGGCAGGTGATTCAGCCGATTCTCTCGTAGATCAGGCTTCCCAGCCTGATCCGAACGTGAACACGACCTCGATGCGCAATCGAGTCAGCCTGGGAAGGCTGACCTACTTGAACGCGAAGTCTTCGGCGACCGGCAGATCATGCAGGCTGCCGAGTCCGAACAGCGACAAAAATCGCGGCGTGGTCGAATACGGCGGATCGTTCTTGTTCTTCGAGTTCTGTGGCGCGTGCGCGCGGTCGATCCGAATTAACTCGCGCTGCACCAGTTGTCGCAGGACCGAGCCCGCATTTGATTTGCCCAGCGCCTCCATCTGCGACTTCGTGATCGGCTGCTTGTAGGCCACGAGCGACAGCACTTCGAGCGCGTCTTGCGTCATCTTCACGTCTTTGGGGCCGTAGCCGAAGACCTTGTTGCGCACCGACTCGAACTCCGGCAGCAACAACAGGCGATAGCCTCCTTCGCCAAGCGTGATCGAATACGGACGCCCTTCGTCGGCGTATTGCCGATTGAGCTCGTCGAGCAAGCACTCGACGAATCCGAAGCCATGATCGGTGTGAAACAAAGAACTGAGCTTCTTGGCGGTCAGCGGCATGCCGCCCACGAACAGCGCCGCTTCGACGACTTGTTTCTCGGAGACGCGCGGCGGCGTCGGTTCTGTCGCTGTGTGTTTCACCGGTTGGGAAGTCAGCGGTGAAGAGCTGATCGGCTCGATGTTCGGCAGGACGTCGGAAGTCAACAACTCAGTCGGCTCCGCGTCGATCTCACGTTCGATCGCCTCCGTCGCTTCGAGCGCTCGCAGATAGGCCGCCTCGAGATCATCGGCGAGCAACGGTTGATCCCACGCGGCTGTGTCATCAGCAGTCGGCTCGTCGAGGTCATCGTTGTCCGGAAACGGCTCATCCATGAGCGTTCTCTCCCACCGTAGGCGTCCCAAGCGGGCAGGTTTATAGTCCCGCTCGCCGCGAAGCGACAAGAGGCCGTTTCACAGGCGAGCGGAGGGTGTCAACCCTCCGAGTGAACTCTAGGTCGTTGACAGTTCGGACTCGGAGGACTGACGTCCTCCCCTCGCCCACGCAACTGCTTTACGAAGGATCGAATCTGTGGATCAAAAGGTGACGATCAACCGCAGTCTCGTCGGCTGGCTGGCGCTGGCGTTTCTGACCGGGTTCGTGATCGCGCTGGTGACGGGTCCGAAGGACTCGGCCGATGTCTGGCAGGGCATCTGCTCACGAGTCGGCGTGGTCCTGGGAGCGTTGTGGCTGGCGTTGCCGAAGGACGGGACGTTGGGCAAGTGGGCCGAGGTTTCGGTGCTCAAACTGGTGGTGATCGTCTTGGTGATCGTGGCCGTCGTTCGAGCACCTCGAAAATATCTGCCAATCCTGTTGGCCATCGCCGCCGCCGGCCGCTTTCTGCGGCCCCCCGACAAACTTCGCCCGCCGCGTGATTTTGCGTAGACGACTCGCCTTGGCGAGCGGGATCGCAGACGTCTATCTGGACGGTCAACTCGGCCGAGCGAGCCGCCTGGCATCAGGCCGAAGGCATTCATCGCGACCGATGTGCCAGGAAAAATGATCGCCGAGATCGCCGGCAATCCTTCTGTTCGGGCGATGCTTCCTGCGCTACTTCTTGTTGCGCAGAAGCAGAAAACTGAGTGTTGCAAGCACGACTAAGAACAATTGAATGACGAAATAGACCATGACGGCCATCCCGGCCTGAGCGTCGACCTTGTCAGCCGCCATGAAGGATCCGCCGAGAATTATCCACAGTCCAGTGGACATGATGGAACCGACCAGCAGAATGATCGGGAGCGCTTTTGAATTGGTCCTTCGAAACCCAAGGTAGGCCAGGACAATTGACGGCGATAAGAAGAACAACGCACCGAATAGTGCTGTAACGACTATTTGCCCGACGGTTCCGACGCAACCAACAGATAGAGTATGGGCAGTATGCTCGCCAAGCTGATCGCCGCAGTTGTCATTCTGATCGGTGGCGATTTCATCCAAGATCACTCTTGAGAAGACAAGCGGTCGCGGACGACGGAATCAATTGCGACAGCGTGTTGAACTCAAGTTGGACTTGAGGGCAATTGCGATTTGCCGCGCAACAACAGCTTGAACCTCACAGCACCGACTTCACCTTCTCCAGGAACTCGGTGTTGGACGGGAAGCGGTCGAGTGTCTTGCTCAGCATTTCCATCGCTTCGACAGGACTGAGCGAGATCAGGCTGCGGCGGAGCATCACGATGCTGTCGAATTGCAGTGGGTCGTACAGCTTTTCCTCGTGCCGCGTGCCGGATTTGGTGATGTCGATGGCCGGCCAGATGCGGCGGTCGGCCAGGTCGCGGCTGAGGACCAGTTCCATGTTGCCGGTCCCTTTGAACTCCTGAAAGATCGCGTCGTCGGCGCGGCTGCCGGTTTCGATCAGGGCGGTCGCCACGATCGTCAGCGAGCCACCTTCCTCGAACTGCCGCGCGGAGCCAAACATCTTTTTCGGGATGTCGAGAGCACGCACGTCGAGACCGCCGGTCGCGGTGCGGCCGGTGTTCGTCCATTTGTTGAACGCACGGGCCGTGCGGGTGATCGAGTCCAACAGGATGAACACGTTCTTGCCCTCTTCGGCCAGCCGCTTCGCTCGTTCCATGACGAGCTGGCTGATGCGGACGTGACTTTCGGTCTCGCTGTCGAGCGATGACGCGACGACTTCGCCGCGCACATGCCGGCGCATCTCGGTGACCTCTTCGGGCCGCTCGTCGATGAGCAGCACGATCAGGTGCATGTCAGGATGATTGCGGCTGACCGACTCGGCGATCTCTTGCAGCAGCATCGTCTTGCCGGTTCGCGGCGGAGCAACGATGAGCGCGCGTTGGCCTCGGCCGACCGGCGTCAGCAGGTCCATCACACGCATCGTTATCGGCTTGGGGCCGATCTCCATCTTGATGCGCGAATTGGGCGAGATCGCCGTAAGGTCGTCGAACTTTTTGACGTTCGCGTAGTCTTCAACCGACATGCCGTCGATGTTCTCGACCGCCTTCAGTCGCGGACCTTGCCCACGAGCGCCAGTGCCGACCTTGCCAAGGATTCGCACACCTTCGCGCAGCAAACACTTCTCGATGAGCGAACTGGAGACGAACGGATCGCTCTCTTGCGAGCCGTAATTCTTCTTCGCATCGCGGAGGAAACCGTATCCCTTGGGATGCAGTTCGAGGATGCCATCGTAATCGACCACTTGTTCGTCGGGAGAAATCTCGTCGCCGCGCGAGCGGAAGCCACCGGGATCGCGCTGACCGAACTCGCCGCGCGGTTGATAACCACGCTGTTGGCCGCCGCCGTATCCGCGCTGTGGTTGTTGTCCGTAACCGCCGCGCTGCTGGCCTCCACCGTATCCGCGTTGTGGACCACCTTGGCCGCCACGTTGACCGTATCCGCGTGGTGGGCCGCTTTGGCCTTGGCCGTTGCCGCGTGGCGGCGGTGCATTGCCGTAGTCGCGTTGACCACCTTGAGGCATGTTGTTGTTCACTTCACCATTGCCACGTCCGCGACGACGACGGCGGCGGCGACGAAACTGGCTGTCGTCTTGCTGGCCCGGTTGGCCTCCACCTTCGGAAGGCGCACCGCCCCCGTCTTGGTTCTGATTGGGATAGCCACCACCCTCTTGCGGGTAGTAGCCCTGCTGGCGGTCGTCGTAGCGCACCGGGCCGGCGTCATTCTGTTGAGCTTGCGGCGGACGAGGTGCGGGAGCGTTGTTGTCTTCGGGAAAAACGATGTCGTCGTCCACGTTGGCTCCAGAGCGGCCGTCGTCGTGACGCGAGCGTCCACGGCGTTCCGGCGGCGGATCGAGAAAAGCGGGAGGCGAAATCACTTCGATAGAATCGACTTTTGAGTCGTCGGAGCGATTTTCCAAAGCGGTGCCTTCAGCGGCGTCCGCGTCTTTGGGCTTGCGAGTGGTGCGTCGTCGCACGGTGGGTTTTGCGGTGGAGCGACTCGCGGTGCGAGTCGGCCTTTTCTTCGGTGCCGGCATACATGAAACCTATCAAGAAAAACGAATTTCACCGGCCGAGACTCTTCTCGCACCGGCGTCGCATCGGACAAGCTTGCGATCCGCTTCGCGCAACATCCTCTTCCGCCGAAGGGGAGTTGCCCGAACCGGGCCAAACTTCCGACGCGACCTATCGCCCAGCCGAACACGCTCGGCGAGCCTTTCGCGTTGAACTGCGGATGCGGTGAAGCATCCCAGACGCTGAAAACGCACAGAAACCCTCATTGACGGTTTGAGGAACCGCGGTCGGAGGCCACATGACCTCGCGGAACCGATCTTGGGTCGGCGCTGTGCTGATTAGCACTGCGGCCGAGAGCCAGGAAATCACCTGAGAACTGCGGGGAGATTCCGCTCACAATCGAAACGAAACAACCGACCTCACGAACTGACGGCTAGCGGATGTTTCAGTGCTCGTCGCGGGCAAAAGAATCACCAAACGAATGCACCCAGGACTCAGACTTCACTCACTCCCGTTCCATTGGGGGGAGTAGCGGCACCGAGTCATCTCTTCCCGGACAGCCAGCAATTTATTGGCTCGCAGCCACCGAAGTGGCATGATCGTCCGCCCCAATTCGCGAGGCCAAACGCAGCGGAAACCACGAGCAATTTCAGAGAGCTAGCTGGTCGAGACCCCAGGAAGAAGCGGGCGTCTCATGCTCAAGCAACGGGGGTAATATAGTCCGGGCCATCAGTGTGTCAATTGTTCTCCCAGAGTTTCCCGGAACTTGTCAGAACCGCTTCCGGGTCAGAGCAGGTTGTTCCGAGGGTCGTGGATTTCGCCCAATGACCCGAAGCGAGTCGCTGATCGGTCGGGCTATGCCCCGCCAATCAGTGGCAGCGAAACCGCCTCTCCTGTGCGAGCCGAGATCAAACAGGCTTCACAGATTTCGACAGCCGCACGACCTTCGGTTCCGCCGACTTTTGGAGCACGTTGTTCGCGAATGCTGTCCACGAATTCTTGGATCACGCCGATGTGTGGAAACAGACGAATCGGCGACTTCGGCTCCTTGAGATAATCGAACCGCTCCGGCGAGTAGATCCGCTCCCACTTGTCCCCTTTGCCGAGATCGAGGAACTCAAAGTTTTCCAAGTCGAACATCGCGTCGCGTCCGAAGACTTGGAAACGAACTTCGCTGCTGGGCAGGCTCGGCGATGGCAGTTCCGTCGTGATCCACATGTGAGCCATGATCCCGCCTTCAAATTCGATCTGAGCCATCACCGACTGCGCCGGAGCGGGAACGTCGCTGAAAGTCGTTACTTGCGCAAACACTTTCACGGCGTTGCGTCCCGTCAGCCAGCGCAGGAAGTCGGCGTTGTGCGACGCCATCCCCATGAACAAGCCGCCGCTGCGCGGGTCGGCCATCCACGGCCGCTCCTCGAACAACTGCTTCGTCAGCGGCAGTGGAAACGCCGAGACCGTTCGCATCATGTGGATCGGCCCGATCGTTCCGTCGTCGATCAGTTGCTTCGCTCGCTGAGTGATCTTGCGAAATCGTTCGGTCTTCACGACGGCCAGATTCACTCCGGCTGCCGAACAATCGGCGATCATTTGATCGCACTCAGCGACCGTCGGAGCCATCGGCTTCTCCGCGAGCACATGCTTCCCCGCCGCTGCCGCCAACCGAGTCAGTCGCGGCCGATCTTGATCGGGAGTCGCCAACACCACGGCCGCGACATCCGCGCGAGCCAGCAGTGACTCGACCGTCGGCTCACACGGCGCGCCGTAGTCGGCCGCCAACTTCTCGGCCCGTTTGCCTCCTGTGATCGCAATCAACTTGCAACCAGTAGCGTGATGACTGACGACCTCGCTGTAGGTCAGCCCCATGAACCCGCTGCCAATCATCCCGATGCCGACGGTTTCCATGCGTGTCTCCTTGGAGGTTACTTCTTCTTGAACTTTTGGAATCGTTTGCCATCGACCTCGGCCACGAGCAGGTTGCCGGCCGAGTCGAACGTCAGCATGTGCGGCACCTCAAATTCTCCCGGAGCCTGACCCTTCTGGCCCAAGCGTTGAACGACTTGGCCTTCGGCATCGAGCCGCAACACTTGATGCGCAGCAGCATCGGCCACAAAAACGTGGCCGTCGCCGTTGATCGCCAAGCCATACGGCGCGAAGCCGGTCCACTGACCCAACGCCTTCCCCTCCGCATCGAACAGTTGAATCCGCTCGTTCTCCCGATCGCCGACGAGCAAGCGGCCTTTCGAGTCCATGATGATCGCATGCGGCAGATTGAACTCGCCGAGTTCCTTCCCGCGCGTTCCCCAGGTTTTCAGCAAGCGTCCCGCCGCCGAGAACTTGACCACTCGGCTGTTGCCGTAGCCGTCGCTCACGAACACATCGCCGTTGGCTCCGAAGGCGATGTCCGTCGGCCGATCGAATTCGTCCGTTCCCGTTCCCGCCTTTCCGATTCCCAGCGACAGCAGCAGTTTTCCGGAAGGGTCGAACTTCATCACTCGGTGATTTCCGATGTCGGTGATCCACACGTTGTCCTGACGATCGACTCGCAGCCCATGCGCCTTCCCAATGAGATCATCGCCCCACGACCGGAGCAGTTTTCCGTTGGCATCCACGCAGAGAATCGGATGTTTGCCACGGTGAAACAGAAAGACCTCCCCGATGCTGTTCGTCGCCACGGCCGAGCACGGTCCCAGCGAATAATCCGCCGGCAACTTGGGGAAGTCCTTGACCGGCTCGAAGGCAACGGTGCTATCCGCGATGCAGTACAGATGCCCGTGAGTGCGCAGAAAAAGTTCGCCGTGAGCCGGTGCGAGCGCGGCGTAGGTCGCCTCCCCCACGCTGTTCGTGGCGAGGAGTTCAAACTTCGGTGCCGCTCGCACGACGTAGGTGTCCCCCTCCAGATTGCTGACGTACAGCTTTCCGTCAGCCAGCAGAATCGAGCCCCACAAGTTGCCGCCGAGCCGCTCTTGGAAGACCGGTTCGCCGGTCTCGGCTTTGAGGCACTGGAGAATCCCGGTTGCGTCGGCCAGATACAAAAAACCGTCGTGAATGATGCCGCTGCTGACTCGTTGCGGGTTCTTCGTTTCGGTGCGCCATAGTCGGTGCGAGTCGGTGACGTTCCCCGAGCCACCCGCTCGAATGGCAACGGTGGGACCGTTGTGGCCGGAGACTCCGACGATTACTCGACCGCCGGCTCCAAGGATCGGCATCGCGTAGACCTCGTTGCCGAGGCCATCAATCTGCCAGAGCGTTTTCCCACTTGCCGGGTCGTAGCCTTTGAAGAAGCCGACGCCGCCGATTTTCTCACCCGGTAACGGCATGACCAGTTCGTCGTGATCGCCGGCTCGCACGACAACCGGAGTGCTCCACGAGCCAAAGACCGGACTGTTGATCGGCGTTTCTTCCGAGGTCCACACCGTCTTTCCGGTTTCGCGATCAAGACCGTAAAGAATGGACGGCGTCCCCGGCCCGTGAAACACGATCACCAGATTGCCGTGCAGAACCGGACTGCCACCATTGCCCCAGCGGCTAAGGACCGGGCCGAGATCGCGATGCCACAGCCGCTTGCCATCCAGCGAACAGGCGAGGATTCCGCCCGACGCGAAGTTTGCAAACACTGCTTTGCCGTCGGTCACGGCTGAAGCACTGCACGGCGGGTTCTGTCCGTGCGAAGTCTCTTCCACATCGCAGGTGACTTCCTGCTGCCACAGCGTCTTGCCGGTCTTTCGATCCAGAGCAATCAGCGCCCGCCGCTTACCTTTGTCCAACCCTTGAGTCAGAAAGATTCGATCGTCCCAAACGATCGGCGTCGAATTGCACGGCTCCGCGAGCGGCACCTTCCAGCGGATGTTCTCCCTCGCACTCCATTTCACGGGCAGCGCCGTCTCGCGGCTGATTCCCGTCCCATCTGCGCCGCGCCATGCCGGCCAGTTTTCGGCGGTTGCCGAGTCAGCGATCAGGTGGGCCACACCACAGAATCCAACGAGTACCAGCAGTTGCCGCGCGAGGTTCATCGTGTCCGTCCTCTCGAAAGAGAAATGGGTGTTGTGATCCGATCATCGCGATGCAAGAAGTCGCTTGCCAGCAAGTAGGGTGGGTCGAGTCATCGAGACCCACCAAATTGTTCGCCGTATGCGGTGGGTCTCGATGGCTCGACCCACCCTACGAAGGGAATGTCGTGTGCATGTCGAGCGGATAGGTCGGTCGCGGAATGCGTTTCCAGTCAAACGCTGTCAGGTCCGACTGCGTTGTGCCGGGCGAGTCCACTCGGATCAAGCCACTGCGCCAGCGGCTGAAGAATTGGAAGTTGCTGGCGGTCTTGAGGACGACCATTTTGGCGTCGGCGATGTCCAGACCCAGATGCGTGTAAAGCACCGGATGATTGACCGCGAAGCTCCGGTGATCGAGCAACGCGATGCGAATCGAGCCGACCGCCAGCAGCGCTGTCCGTTTCAAATCGCAAATTCCGCGATCCAGCAGATCGACCGTGAATCCCAGCGACACCGCCGCAACGCGGCCGGTGACTCGCACCGGCTGACTGAAAATGTGGTCGAGCTTTCCACCGAGATCGACTGTGATTTCCGCTCCAACGCCGGCCGTGATTGCGGCATCGAGAGCTTCGGTATCAATCATCGGCACAAACGCGAGCGACGAGATTTGTTGTTCAAGCATCGCCTTCAAGATGCAGGTGCTGTCGCCGGGTGCTCCGCCGTAAACCGAGTCGCCGGTGTCCGACAGAATGACCAAGCCGCGATCAGCCGAGTCCGCTTGGCGAACTGCCTCGGCCGGTGCGACACGCTCGGATCGCCAGAACTGATCGCGCAAATTCCACGCCTTGTCGGCGATCTCGGCCGCGAGTGAATCGGCCAACGCGGCATCGTTGTTCGTGTGAACGATGACCGACCAGCCCCCTTCGGCAACGTCCAGCCACGGCTGCATCGGATACGGCGAGACATCGAGCACTCCACGACGGCTTTCCATCTGCCGAGCCAAATCGAACCACTCTTGCATCGGCCCGGACGACGTCAGGAACTGATCCTGCGGCGTGATCATCGGGATCTTTCGCCAGCGCACGGTCGGACGAATCTCGCCGCGCAACATCCGAAACAGTAGTCGAGCCACCTTGCGTCCCGTCGCCGGTGGATCGTGCGGCTGAGTTTCATGGCCGACCAGCAAGTCGGCGCACTCGACCATGCGGCGTGTGATGTTGGCGTGATGATCGAACGCGACGACGACCGGAACGTCGCGACCGACGACTTCACGCACCGCCTGCAAGACATGCCCCTCGACGTCGTCCTCGTTCGCGGACGCAGCCGCGCCGTGTAGCGACAGGAACACGGCATCGAGCGGCAACGACTGTTTCAGCCCCGTGACCAATCGCTCGGTGAGAAAGTCGAGTGTCTCCGTCGTGATCGTTCCGCCGGCACTCCCCCACGCTCGAATGATCGGCAGCAGTTCGATCGGCTCAGTCTGCTCGGCCGCGACTTCGAGGAAGCCCCCGATCGGTCCGACTCCGCGCATTCGCTCCAGAATCTCATCGCCGAAGTACAAGCCGTAGGCTTCAAAGTCGGAGCGATCCGCCACCAGCGGACTGAATGAGTCGGTTTCCTGAGCCACCTCGGCAATCGCGATCCGCATGTCGTCTCCTCAGCGTCTTCGTAGTTTGGACGCCTACGTCCGAATCCGCCTTTGGCGGAACCGGACGTAGGCGTCCGGTCTACGATTCGATTTGAATGTCGCGCCTCCAGGCTACAATCCGCGACGTCGTAGCCCAAGCATCAGCACCTCGCAGGAGTTTTTCAAAATGACTCGGCCCACCACTCGTCGCCAGTTTCTTCAAACCACCACGTCGGCGCTCGCCCTCGAGGTGGCCTTCGGCAACGTGCCAGCGTTCTCGCAAGAGAATCCAGCCTGGAAAGCCGGAGTCGCCAAGGCGGTCATCACGCCGGAGAAATCGGTGTGGCTGGCCGGCTACGGATCGAAGCGAGCACCAGACGGCAAACTGCACGATCTGTGGATGAAAGCGCTGGCCCTCGAAGACAACGCCGGCCATCGCGCGGTGTTGATCACCAGCGATTTTCAAGGCGTGCCGAAGGTGATGAGCGATCGTGTCTTCGAGCAGCTTCAAAAACAGTTCAAGTTGGAACGCACGCAGGTCATGTTTACGTTCTCGCACAACCATTGCGGCCCGCGGCTCGGCGATGACCTGATCGACTACTACCCCGTCGAAACCGAGCAAGAAGCGCTCGTCGAGGAATACACTGCGCAGATGGTGACGAAGACCGTCGCGATGGTCGGCGAGTCGCTCTCAAAGCTGACTCCCGCGAAACTGCAAATCGGCGAGGGCAAAGCGACCTTCGCGGTCAATCGCCGCAACAACCGTGAGGCGGACGTGCCCGATCTGATCGCGAAGGGGACGCCGCTCGTCGGGCCGGTCGATCATTCGGTGCCGGTGCTGACGGTGACTCGGCCGGATGGAAAGCTCGAAGCAGTGCTCTTCGGCTACGCCTGTCATCCGACGACGCTCAGCTTTCTGACGTGGTGCGGCGACTATCCCGGCTTCGCGCAGCTTGAGATCGAGAAGGCTCATCCCGGCACGACGGCGATGTTCGTCAACACCTGCGGCGGCGACCAAAACCCGCTGCCGCGTCGCAAGGTGGAGCTCTGCGAAAAGTACGGACACATGCTGGCCGTCGGAGTCGAGGAAGCGTTGAAGCAGCCGCTCAAGCCGGTCTCGTCGGGTCTGCGCACCGCATTCGAGATCATCGACCTGCCGTATCTGAAGAACGTCACGCGCGATGAGCTGACCGAGCTTTCAAAAGATCTGACCGGCATCAAAGGTCGCTGGTCTCGGCGATTGCTGAAGAAGCTGGATGCCGGCGAAAAATTCGAGTCGGGGTATCCGTATCCGGTTCACGCCTGGCGGCTTGGCAAGGAAATGCTGGTTGTCGGCATGGGTGCCGAGACCGTCGTTGACTACGCCCTCCGCTTCAAACGCGAGTTCGGCGAGGGCACGTGGGTCATGGGTTACGCCGACGACATGATCTCGTACATCCCCTCGCGCCGCGTCTGGCAAGAGGAGGGCTACGAAGGGGGCTACAACCTCTTCGAGTACGGTCGCCCCGCCTACCGTTGGGAGGGAGGCATCGAAGACCGCATCTCCGCGTCGGTTCACAAACTTGTGAAGCAAGTCCGCGAGTGATTCGATTGAGTGCAAAGTGCAGAGTGAAAACTGCAAAGTGAAAAATGACGAACAGGAGAATCTCGTTTCATTCAGATTTTGCACTTTTCAGTCTTCACTCTGCACTTTGCACTGCGTTTCGCCTGATCTGCACTACGACTGCACCGCCGCAAGCATCCCGCAGGCTCCGTGGATGTCCTGCCCTCCGCTGTAGCGGCGCTGCACCGGCATGTTCAACTCTTCGCGGAGAACGTCGCGAAAGGCGTTGGCCTCCTCGGTCGAGGGGCGACGGAACTGACCCGTCGGATCGTTCACGTCGATCAGGTCCAGCAAGATCGGCAAGCCTTCGGTCAGCTTGGCCAGCGCCCGCGCGTCTTCGCGGCTGGTGTTGATGCCGGCCAGCACCGTCCAGGCAAACGTCACGCGCTTGCGAGTCACCGCGTGGTACTCGCGCACGGCAGCGAGCAACTCCGGCAACGGATAGACACGTTCGATGGGTAGCAAGCTCTGTCGTTGAATCGATCGAGCCGACGTCAGCGAGACAATCAAACGATATGGATGCCGCTCGGCCGTGAAGCGGCGGATGCCCGGCACGACTCCGACCGTCGAGATCGTGATCGCCTTGGCGTTGATCGCCATGCCACACGGTTCCGAAAAGATCCGCGCCGCCTGAATCACGCGATCGTAGTTGAGCATCGGCTCGCCCATGCCCATGAAGACAACGCCGCGTACCGGGTGTTCGGAATCCATTTGAATCTGCGTGACTTGATCGACGATCTCCCAAGTCGCGAGGTTTCGTTGAAACCCCATGCGGCCGGTCGCACAGAAAACACACCCCAGCGCACAGCCCACCTGAGAACTCACGCAGACGATGTACTTCAAATCGTCAGGCCGGTGCAGCAACGGAATGCGAACTGCCTCGAAGCGCCCCTCGCCGTCCCCCTCGAACAAGTACTTCGCGAAACCGTCCTGCGGCGAGACGATCTTGTCGATCATTTTCAATCGCGGAATCGTTACATGCTCGCGGACCTTCTGAAGCACTCGCGGTGAGACAGTCGGCAGTTCATAAGGAATCTCGGTCGCACCGCGCCGCACGGCCGCCGCATGCAACTGTCGGACGAGCCGATCCGGCAGCGCGAGGTCGGACAACGCCAGTGCGAGTTCCGTCGAGGTCTGGTCTTTGAGCAGGATCATGGGAAGACTCGTAGGATGGGCACGCTTGCCCGTCCGCGTTGATTGAACCTCGCTAAGGGGACGGGCAAGAGTGCCCATCCTACGATCCGTTCAACGAAACCAACTTCGCTAACTCGCCAACGTGGCTTGGCGAGCCGAAGCCGATGATGGCGGAACTCACGGCCGAATGCGACAGCACGAAACGGACAGCGAATTCCGTCAGGCTCTCGCCGTCGCGGAGTTCCGCTCGAAGCTGCTCGGCTTGCGCGGCGTCTCGCTGATACAGATCCAGCGGGAAGTACGGTGTCTTGAGCGTGTGAGCGCTCGGCACTTGGCCGAGCAACGCGCCGGCGGCGAAGACCCGAATCGCGAACACGCCCATTCGCATCTCGGCGCAATCGGCCAGGATGTTGCCGTAGTCGGTATCGCCGTGTTGGGTCGGTGACGTCGCCCCCGCACTCGGATTGAGAGCGTTGTACGGCGTCTGCACGGTGTCGAATCGTCCGGAGTGAATCACGGTTTTCATCGCGGTCGGCTGGCCGGTGCCGGTCAGTCCTGTGTGCAGGATGAGTCTCTCGTCGCTCAGTCGATCGAATGCGTCGGCCACGCCATCGCGAGAGAGGATGTCGTCGGGAGTGATCGAGTCCGGTTCGTCGCCGCGCCACGCCGTGATCCCGTTGTGCAATTGCAGCAACGTGACTGAACTGACTCGCAATCGCTGCAAGCTCTCGTCGACGGATCGGCGAATGATGTCGCCGATCGGCTCGGTCGAGTCCAACGGGATGCGCACTTTGGTCGCGATGTGGATCGGCTCGGCCGGCTTGATCTCGGACAACGCTCGACCCAGGTTGGCTTCTGAACTGCCCGCTCCGTAACCCGGCGCGGTGTCGAACCAATTGATTCCCGCCTCAATCGCCGCCGCGACGACATCGCGCTGTGCGTTCGCATCGCTGCCGGTCATCAACCCTGAGACGGGCCCCGCTCCAAACGAGATCGCAGAAACTTTGATCCCGGTTCGGCCGAGTGTCCTGTACTGCATGATGACAACCGTCGTCGCTAAGACTTACTGCTCAAACTGAGGATTTTTCGAGTCCCGCCAGGGACGGTCGAGAATAGCCCAGCACGTCAGTGCTGGGAAATGGTTGAAAGAATCCCGCAGAGTCCCACTAGGGACGACAGACGGATCGAAGCGTTCTGTCGTCCCTAGCGGGACTTCAATGGCGAGACCATTCCGAATCCAAGCACTCACGTGCTGGGCTATTTTCGGATGTCCCTATCGGGACAAAAACAAAACAACTCAGTTTTGACTTACTGGTGCCAATCGCTGATGAACGGCAGGTAGAAATCGCGCCACTCGCGCTGAAACCAAACGGGCGACGACGGGAAACCTTCTTGGCCCAGAGCGTCCACCGCAACGACGTAGTACCGCCGAGCCTGCTTGCCGGCGGTTTCGTCTTGGAAGTTCGTGGCCGCGATTGGCTGAGGCGTCAGCCGCGAGACCGGGTCTTTGTCGTAACGGCCATCCATGCGATAGACGCGATAGCCAGCGATCTCTTTTTCGAGATTCGGCGACCATTTCAGTTGGCAGGTCGTTCTGTCTTCGCGACTGAAAACGTTTTGCGGTGAAGATGGAATCGTAAATAGGGCAGGGGAGAGCCCGCTCTCTTTGCCCGCTTCATCAACCGAGCGAATCCGATAGGCGAACACAGCCTTGCGATACTCCCGCCCGGATTCGTCGAGATGTTCTTTGTGCAAAGGTCGGTCGTAGCTCGGCTCGCCTTCGATCATTTGCGGTTCGTTCAAATTGATTTTTGTGTCGGAGAACGATGTCGTCTTGAGCGGCTCGGCCGTGAGCCGCTGAAATGGACCGATGCGTCGGATCGCTCCGACGATCGGTTCGGCCAGCGGCGGCGTGCGTGACTTGAGCCGCTTCAATTGATCGTCGCTGTAGACTTCGACGACGGCGCGTTCGACGTGGTATCCGCTGACGTGTTGGGAGGGCGAGGCTCCCGCCGAGCTGTTTTTCTTGTCCGCCGCGCGAGTTGGCGGCTCGGCGGGAGTCTCGCCCTCCCGCAACGTCCAGCGAATCTCGACTCGCTGCGGTTCGATCACTGAAACAACTCCGTCCTCAACCAGAGGCGGCACCGATCGTGACTTCGCAACTGGCACCGGTATTTGCCCCGCCGGAGCGTCCCCGAATCGATACGTCCAAACTTGTTGCTCGCGCGGTTTGCTCGTGCAGTTTTCGAGGATCGCGAGGTTCAACTCCGGAGCGAAGTTCAAATTCCGCGCGCGATTGCTGGACGATTCTGGTTCGGCGGTCGGGGTCATCCGCTGCCAGCGATTCGCTCCCGCGTCGTAGGCCCACGTTTGCAATTCGTGAGTCGCGGACTCGTCCTTGCCGGTCGTGATCTTGATGATCGCCAGCACGACGCGATGAATCGGATCGTAAGTCAGCACCGCGTCATTCTTGTCGGTTGGCGGTTGAACGTCCGGTTTCATGTCGCGCCACTCGTTGCGGCGCACGTCGTAGGCCCAGGTGTGAACGTCGTTGTCGAACTGCGAGCCGAACAGCACATGCAGCTTGCGAGCCTCGTCGTAGGCCATGTTCCCACCGCTGCGAGCGGCCGGTTCGTTCGCCGGCTTGAGCCAACGCCACTCGTTCCGCGCGGGGTCGTAGAGCAACGTCCCTTCGTGACTCCCCTCGCCGCCGAAGACGACAACGACTTGTTCGTCGCTGTCCCACGAAGCACAGCGATACGGAGCCAATCGCGGCGTCGGCAACGGCCGCCGGTTTCGCCAGCGGTTTTCGCCGAGGTCGTAGGTCCACACGGACGAGTCATTCAAATACAGCTCGCGAGCCCACTGCCACCCGTGGCTGCCGCTGAAGAACGGAAACCGCACATACCGCCCGCTCGTCGGGTCGTAAACATTTTGAGCGTTGCAGCAAACCCCCGGCGGCGACGTATTCGGCTCCTTGAGCGTCCACTTCGCCGTCGCCAAATCGAACGTCCAAACCTCCGCCCCCTGCTCGCCGCCACCCCCTTGATTGTGCCCGCCATACCTCACGAGCAATTGCTGCCGCCGATCCCAAACACAACCCCCCTCATACCCCAACCGCGGCGAGACGGGTGCGTCGGGCAATGGGGTTCGCTTGATCCAGACGTTCGCATCCTGATCTGCAATCGACGGCGGTGCGGCAATCGCAAATGGTGTGAAGCTGACCACGAGAAGTGCCGCTAACGATGATCGCAAGAGACCTTGAGAATGAGGCATATCCCCTCCGTCATTTGAGTTTGGCGAGATCTTCGTTTCGCTTTTGAGCACGCTCTGCTACGCCGATCGTGAGGACCCACATCATGCCAATTAACAGCGACACCATTGCAAGTGGAGACAATATCACGCCGAGCCAGCTTCGATTGCTCGAAGGCTCCGTGAGCTTCCGCCAGATGAGAATTCCATAGATCAATGGGAGAGCAAGACCCCAGGCGATGGCCGCAAAGCGAAGATGCCGATTTAACTCTGATTGGATTTGCTTGGAGCCCTTCGTGACGGCAATTGTTCGCGGCGGAGTCGCGTTGGAATCAGCCATCACCGGCACCTCGAAGTGCTCGACAATTTGCTGGCGGCAATGCGGACAATGCAAGGATTGGAGCACATGTCGCCGGGACAATTCGCTTGCGATTTCGTGGTCGCAAGAAGGACAACGTAAAACCGGTTGTCGTCTCGCTCGGCGAATCACAAAGATCAGGAGAAGAAGTGACGGTGGAGAGGACAAAGCAAAGAAGGACAACGGCAAAACCACTTCTTGCCATCCGGGACTTAGCCAACCATCGAAGTAATTGCGTACTGTGACAATCTGTGGCCCGACGAGTTGGAGAATCAGCCACATCACCGCATCGAACAGTCCAAACGCGGCGACTCCTGTGAGTGCCACAACGCACGAATACCGCTTGACGGCTCGTTTGTAGTCAGGAAGGGAAAGCATTGACGGCCTCTCGGCGTGTTCGATACAGCCACGGCTCATTGCTCAGCGGTTTATTCGCGCTGTTCGCGGAAGTCAATCAGCGGCTTGTGGTCGTCCCGGAGCGGCTGAAGCCCTCTCCCGCTGTTGATGTCGGTGAGCCCACGGGAATGAGTCGCTTCGCGATCGACAGGCCGCATGGGCTGGCGATGTTCGTTTCAAGGGAGAGGCTGCGGTGCAATGCTCCAGTCTTCGAGGACCAGACCTGGCACTTGCGTGAAGTCGCGAACATTCCGAGTGACGAGGGTGCCGCCAAACTCCAGCGCGGTCGCGGCGATGCGGAGATCCATCGACCGCACGGGGAGGCGAGCCTCACGCAGCGCGTCGAAACGGTCGATGCAGGCTTCGTTGAAGGGCAAGACTCGCAGGTCAGACAGCGATTCCACACAAGCGGCCAGTTGCGCGTACGCTCGCGCTAGTTTGGATTTGGTCTTCGCCTGACGCAGCACGGTGTACCAGCCGGAGAGTTGCTCCTCGACGGTGATCACGCTGACGGCGAGGTCATCCGGGTCGTGCAACGCAATGTTGTCGCCAACCACCGGATGTCCCTTTTGATGCAGCGTCAGCGTGTCCGTGTCGAGGATGAAGAGCTTCACGGCCGCCGATCCTCTGCATCCTTTTGTTGGCGGTACGCTTCCATCGCTTGCTGCCATTCATCAACCAGCGGTTCGTTCGCGAGCATCCCTTGCATGCGCTTCCACGGATTCCCTAGCCGCTGGCTCGGCGAACGCGCTTTCAGCTCGGCCAGTTCTCGCTCCACGGCGGCCAAGCGTTGTTCGAGTTGCGTTAGCTCGCTCATCACGGGACTCCTTGCGACTCATCCGAGATATCGGCGGCAACATATCCCATTCACCGGACTGCGCCAGCCCCATTTGTTCTGTTTATTCAGATTCGCCGCCCGGAGCCACACTGCGTAGAGCGATCCTGTCATGACACTCGAAAATCCGTCTCGGATCGAACACCATCACGAGGACTGACTCGGCTTGAACGAACTTGGAGCGATGATGAGCGACACGGTGTTGGTGACTGGCGGTAGCGGCTTTATTGGCACCTGGGTGCTGCGGGAGTTGCTCTCGCGAAATGCGAAGCCGGTAGTGGTCGATGTGCAGCCGGCTCCGCCGCGTTGGCAACGAGTGCTCGGCGGACGCGCGGCGGAGGTGGTCTCGATCGAAGCCTCGCTGCTGGATCGCGACCGCTTGCAGAGCATCATCGAACAACATGCCGTGACGCACGTCATTCATCTGGCGGCGTTGTTGACTCCGGAATGTCAGAATGATCCGTGGCTGGGCTGTCAGGTCAATGTGTTGGGGAGCACGGCGCTGTTCGAGGCGGCGCGGCGATCAGGTCGAATTCGCTCGCTTGCGTATGCCAGTTCGTATGCGGTGTATGGGCCAGAGACCGGCGATTCCGCGGATGAGTCGAATCGGCCGCCGACGTTTTACGGTGCGTTCAAGCAAGCGGTGGACTTGATCGCCGAGCAGTATTGGCGGCACTTCGGGATCGCGTCGGTCGCCGTGCGTCCGCATGTGGTCTACGGGCCAGAACGCGATCAAGGTTTGACGGCCGGCCCGTCGCTGGCGGCGCGAGCGGCTGCGCTCGGCGAGAGCTACACAATCGGTTACACCGGCCGAGTCGGCTACGACTACGCGGAGGATGTGGCCCGCGCATTTGTTCGTTCGGCGATCGAGTGTCCACCGGGACACACCGTGGTCGATCTTCCCAGCGAGCTGGCCACGACCGAAGAGTTTCGATCTGCCATCGTGGGCGTTGTTCCCGATGCGGCATCGCGGATCATGGTCAACGGAGCGGCGATCCCGTCCAATGTTCCGCCGAGTCCGAACTACATCTCGAATCTCTTTCCCGATTGGCTAGCGACATCGCTTCGCGACGGTGTCCGAAAGACGGTCGAGTTCTATCAACACTAGCCCGATGCGTGAGTGAGGGGTTTCGCAAAACAACCCCTCACCGGCGCGTCGGGCTACTCAGAGAAGGAGCCATTCATGCCCGTGAACGATTTCCTTGGCCGACGTCAAATGTTGTTGGCATCAGCGGCCGCTTTGGGGGGAACCGCTTTGACGGCCGTCAGCTCGGCAGCCGATGACGCGAAAACGTCGGACAAAGTACTGCGGATCGGCGTCATCTCGGCCACGATTCGCGGCAAGCCTCAACCGCGCAACGGGCACACTTGGCACTTCGCTCAATACCTGCATCCGACGGCGGACATCGACACGTACTGCAAGCTGGTCGATCCGGGGTCGGCGAAGTTCTTTCGCGAGTACGTTCGGAATCCGAAATTCACGTTTGATCAATTGCCGTTTCCCGACACGAAGATCACACAGTACTACGACGCTGATCCGGCGATCGCGGCCAAGTTCACCGAGGCATTTCCCGGAGTGCAGGTCGCCAAGTCGGTCGAGGAGATGGTCGAGCAAGTCGATGCGGTGTGGCTCGGCGATGCGTCGGGATTTGGCGACGACCACTTTGATCTCGTGGCACCCGGACTCAAAAAAGGCCTGCCGACCTTCTGCGACAAGCCGATCGGCGAGACTCCGGCCGGCACGCGCAAAATTCTGGAATTCGCCAAGCAACACAACGCGCCGATCATGTCGTCGAGCCTGTTCCGTCACGAATGGGGTTGCGAAGCCGCGCTGCGCAAGCGGGACTCCGGCGAGTTCGGGCCGATTCAATATGTCATCGCCAGCGTGCAAGGGGGATTCTCAGAAAGCGGCTGGATGGTCTACGGCCAGCATCCGGCCTGGACTGTGATGACGCTGATGGGACCGGGGGTCGAAGCGGTCAGCATGTACGCTCGCGAGAACACCTGCCACGCGCTCGTGACGTACCCCGATCGGATGCCCGCTGAGATTTGGTTCGGCCGGCCGAACTCGAAGTGGGAATACTGTCACACCGAGGTCCACTTTCAGAAGCAGAAGTTCGAGTACACCGCTTCGATCGAAGACGACTTCTGGTACGGCCACCACTACGAGATGTTCCGCATGGCCGCGACGTTTCGCGAGATGGTCAAGACTCGCCGCGAACCGATCCCGCATCAGGAGATTCTCGAAGTCACAGCCATCGTTCACGCCGCCGCGAAGTCGCTGCGCGAACAAAGCCGGCTGGTGAAATTGTCCGAAGTGATGTGAGGATTGTTGAAGTTTGATTCAGGTGAGCCGGAGGGCGTCAGCTCCCGGCCTTTTTGACATTTGAGATTTCAAATTTGAGATTTGAGACGTCCGGGGGCTGACGCCCTCCGGCTCGCCTGGACAATGACCATGATGAAAGAGACTCGAATGACGAAGCTCGAATGGTGCCCGCCCGTAATCGTTGCCGTCATGCTGTTCCTCGCAACCTCGTCTCTGGCCGATGAGCCGACTGGCGAACTGGCTCAGCGATTGGCGGGTGTGAAGTTCGATCATTACGCCGAAGCTCCGGGATACTCGGAAGGGCCGACGTGGCGGAATGGCGATGTCTTCTTTTGCAGCGGAGCGTTGCTGCGCGTGACCGCTCCAAAGAACGCCCACAAGTATTTGGAGATCGGCCCGGCCGGGACGGTCCTGCTCGGCAACGGGCACATGCTGATCTGCGACAACAAGCACAAGGCGCTGCTCGATCTGTCGCCCGACGGAAAACTCGGTGTCGTTGCCGAGCGGTTTGAAATGGAAACGCTGGCGAGCCTCAACGATTTGACGGTCGATGCTCGCGGCAATGTTTATTGGACCGATCCGGAAGGCTCGTCGTTGGACAAGCCGGTCGGGCGGTTGTACCGAGTCCGCCCCGATGGCCGAGTCGATCGAATCGGGACGGGACTCGCGTTCCCGAACGGCATCGACGTCGATCCGGCCAGCAAACATCTGTTCGTGATCGAATCGCAGTCAAAGAAGGTGCTGAGATACGCGCTGCCGGCCGACAATGAATTGCTCGGAAAACCGGAACTCTTCTACGACCTCGGCGGATCGGGAGGCGATGGCTGCGCGTTCGATGCGACGGGTAACTTATGGGTCGCGGACTTTCATCGGCCCGACACAAAGACCGGCCGCATCACAGTGCTCAGCCCTGAAGCGAAGGTGCTCGCGTACTTGCCGCTGTCAAGCAAGGTCGTCAGCAACATCGCGTTCGGCGGACCCAACCACGACGAAATCTTCTGCACGACGGGAGAACCTCCCGGAGTGTTTCACGCGAAGGTCGGCGTGAAGGGCTTCGCGGGACATCCCGGCAAGCCGCTGCCGATCTCGCGATTCTTAAACGTCGTCCCGCTGAAACCGCACGCCGACGCGACCGCGCTGCGTCAGATCGCGAAGGTCGCCGCAGACGCGAACTTTGAGAACGGCAAATTCAGCGCGGCGATTCGGCAAGAGTTGCAATCACTGTCGGCTGGCCTGACCGATCCGCAAGTGCGCGGCGACACCGAAAAGCTTTTTCCGGCGTTTGAGGCCGCGGCATTGCGGGTTCAACAGGACCGCACGCTGCTGGCCGAAGTCAAACGGCTCGGCGGAAAGGCGACGCTCGAAGTCGTCGCGCCCGATTGGCTCCGTTCGATCGCCAGCGATGAAGGACTGCCGGTCTTCGGACGGATCGTCGAGATTGAACTCAACGAACGAACCGACGGACACAAAGACCCCGAGCCGAAGAAACTTTCCGATCGAGTCACCGATGATTGGCTCAAGCAGCTTGCCGGACAGGACCAACTGCGACGCCTGGAACTCTCCGGCACCGCGGTCACCAGCGCGGGGCTGATTCATCTCAAAGAGCTGACGAATCTCGAACGGCTCAACGTTTGTTTGACCGCTTGCGACGATCGGGGCTTCGAGCATCTCGCCGGGATGACGAAGATGAAGCGGATGACGATCTGCGCGTCGAAGATCAACGGCTCCGGATTCTCGCACCTGCAAGGAATGAAGCAGATCGAGTCGATCAATCTGCACTCGGCCCCCGCCAGCGACGCCGGACTCGAAGCGATCGGCAAGCTCACGAGCTTGAAGCGGCTGGAAGTCGTTCACACCAACGTGACCGACGCGGGACTGAAGCATCTCGCCGGACTGGTCAACCTCCAGCAACTGCACGTTCACGGCAAAGAGACGACCGCGACCGCGTTTCCGTTTCTTGCCAAGTTGCGCGAGCTGTATGAACTCGACATCTACGACCGCGCCGCCAGCAATCAAACGTGCGAGCAGATCGCTCAGCTTCCGAAGCTGCGCAAGCTGATGCTGGTGACCGGCGTCTTCGACGACGGTGGCGTGAAGCAGCTCGCGAAGGTGACGACGCTCGAAGAGGTGACGCTTGATTCGAGCAAAGTGACCGACGCTTCGATTGAGCATCTCGCCAAGTTATCGAACCTCCGTAAGCTGCATCTCGGCTCAGCAAAGTTGACCGAGGAGGGTCGGCAACGGCTGAGGGAGCGGCTTCCGAAGGTGACGATCACGCCTTAAGTTTCGGAAAGCCGCGTACAAGTCGCAGGCGGTGTTGCGTCGTCGGCCTCCACGATATCATCGCTCGCCGATCATTTCTGGGCGGGAGTCCTTCATGCCGTTGACCGTCGAGCAATTCACTCAGCGATTGACTTCGTCCGGCGTGATGTCGGACGAGCAATTGCGAGAATCGCTCGCGTCACTGGCTCCTGACTCGGCGGCGCATGCGGACGGCGAGCAATTCGCTCGCGAGTTGGTCAAGCAGAAGCGACTGACCAAGTTTCAGGCCGAGCAGCTTTGCGCCGGCAAAGGAAAATCGCTGACGCTCGGCAACTATGTCATCCTCGACAAGCTGGGCCAGGGCGGCATGGGGATGGTGCTCAAGGCCGAGCACAAGCGGATGAAACGAGTCGTCGCGCTGAAGGTGATCATGGGGTCCGCGATGAAATCGGCCGACGCGGTGAAGCGATTTCATCGCGAGGTCGAGGCGGTCGCGAAGTTGACTCACCCGAACATCGTCACGGCGTTCGATGCCGACGAGGCCAAGGGGACGCACTTCCTCGTCATGGAGTACGTCGAGGGGGACGACCTGTCGCAGTTGGTCAAGAAGCATGGACCGCTGTCGGTCGAGCAGGCGATCGAGTGCATCATTCAGGCGGCGCACGGGTTGGCTCATGCGCACGCCGAACGTGTCATTCATCGCGACATCAAGCCGGCGAACTTGCTGCTCGACAAGCATGGGACGGTGAAGATTCTGGACATGGGGCTGGCTCGGCTGGAGAGCGGCTTGGCGGACGAGGCCGGGGTCGCGGGTGCGGGGCTGACGCAGACCGGCACGATCATGGGGACCGTCGATTACATGTCCCCGGAGCAGGCGGAGGACACTCGGCACGCCGATGCGCGAGCGGATATCTACAGCCTTGGTTGCTCGCTGTATTACTTGCTGACCGGGCACGTCGTGTACGCCGGCGAGACGATGATGAAAAAGCTGCTGGCGCATCGCGAAGCAGCGCTGCCGTCGCTCGTGGCGGACGCTGCCAGCGTCCGAACCGACGCTAGCAGCGTCGGCCACGTTCTCGACTCGGTCTTCCACAAGATGATCGCCAAGCGGGCGGCGGATCGTTACCAGACGATGGGCGAGGTCATCGCGGACCTCGAACGCTGCCGCGCGGGCCAGTCGGTGACGGCGAATGTGGACGCGGCCAGCGGCGAATCGGGCAGCCTCAACGACCTGCAACGATTCCTGTTGCAGATCAGCGGTGGCGAGGGAAGTCAGGCGACGAGCGCGACCTCAGCGAGTCCGCGTGGGACTGCGGTGCTCCCGGAGAGCGGAACGGCCGAGACGATCCAGTTATCGGCGAACGGTGCCGCCACCGATCCGCAGACGGAGCTGACGCTCGCGGGCCGCCAGCACGACGCGCGAGCGAGTGGTTTTTCGGCAATGACCACTCGCTGGCGCGTCGTGCTGGTGGCGAGCGTCGGCATCGTGCTGCTCGGAGCTTGGTGGATGTTTCGGACTCCGACCGGAACCGTGCGGATCGAGATCACCGACGATCAGATCGAAGTCACGCTGGGCAAGACCGGCCGGACGCTGCGCGGCAAGACGTCGGAAACGCTCAAGCTCCCGATCGGCGAGCATGTGTTGCACGTTCAGATCGGCGAGACGACGTTCGACACGAACGAGCTTTCCGTCGCGAAAGGCGAATCGGTCCCAATCAAAGTCGAACGGGTCGGCCGCCGAGTTCGCGTGATGCAGGGAAACACATTGCTCGGCCACAGAGAATTGCCCAAGTCCAAGACGGAGATCGCTGTGACGGAGCGCCATCCCTCGTCACAGAACCCCGACCGCCGCGCCGCCGAGTGGGTGCTGTCGATCGGCGGCACCATCAGCATCCAGGAATACGGTCAGGAACGGCCGATCGCGGCTGTCGGCGATCTGCCCCTTGGGGCGTTTGAACTCACGTTCGTGGCTGTGAACGGTACCCCGCGGGTGACCGACGCCGGCATGGCGCACTTTAAGGATTGCAAAAACCTCACGGTCCTTCAATTGCTCGGTGATCAGGTGGGTGATGCGGGGTTAGCATACTTTAAGAATTGCAAGCACCTCACGGACCTTAATTTGTCCTGGACATCGGCAACCGATGCGGGGCTGGCCTACTTCCGGGATTGCAAGCACCTCACGGCGCTAAAACTACAGAGCACGCCGGTGACCGATGCCGGCTTGGCCTACTTCAAGGATTGCAAGAACCTCACATCGCTGAACCTGTACGGCACGCAGGTGACCGATGCGGGACTGGCCCACTTCAAGGATTGCAAGAACCTCACACACCTTAATCTGATCAACACACAGGTGAGCGACATTGGGCTGGCCCACTTCAAGGATTGCAACAAGCTAACGAACCTTCATCTGCAAGCGACACCGATAGGCGATGCGGGGCTGGCCCACTTTCAGGGATGCAAGGATCTCACGGTCCTTGATCTGGGCGGAACAAAGGTGAGCGATGCAGGGCTGGCCCACTTCAAGGATTGCCAGAACCTCACGACACTGACCTTGGACACAACCCAAGTGAGCGATGCGGGGTTGGCCCACTTCAAGGATTGCAAGAACTTCACGAACCTGTATCTGGTCAACACGCAGACGACCGATGCCGGGCTGGCCCACTTCAAGGATTGCAAGAACCTCACGATTCTGTACCTGGACAACACACAGGTGACCGATGCCGGGCTGGCGCACTTGAAGGATTGCAAGAACCTCACGACCCTTCTATTAGTCGCGACCCAGGTGAGTGATGTGAGTTTGGAACGTCTCGCCGACTTCTCGAAACTCAGTACGCTTCGGATCCCAAAGACGAAGGCCACCGAGGCTGGCGTGAAGAACCTGTCGGTCGCGTTGCCGCGTTGCCAGATCGAATGGGACGGCGGCGTGATCGAGCCGCTCTCCGCCGATCCCGACCGCCGCGCCGCCGAGTGGGTGCTGTCGATCGGCGGCACCATCAGTATCCAGGAGAACGGTCAGGAACGCGCAGCCGGTGCTGTCAGCGACCTGCCCCAGGAGGCGTTTGAACTCACGCAGGTGCAATTGGGCTATATCCCAAAGGTGACTGACGCGGCGCTGGCCCACTTCAAGGATTGCAAGAACCTCACGACCCTTTATCTGACCGGAACAAAGGTGACCGATGCGGGGCTGGCCCACTTCAAGGATTGCAAGAACCTCAACTTCCTTGACCTGTACGATACACAGGTGACCGACGCGGGGCTGGCCCACTTCCAGGACTGCAAGAACCTCACATACCTTAGTCTGAGCGGTCAAAAGATGAGTGATGCGGGGCTGACCCACTTCAAGGATTGCAAGAACTTCACGATACTTGGTCTGCAACGTACCCAGGTGAGCGATGCGGGGCTGGCCCATTTCAAGGATTGCAAGAACCTCACGCTCCTCGACTTGAACGGTAGTGCCCAGGTCAGCGATGCGGGACTGGTCCACTTCAAGCATTGCAATAATCTCGCGCGCCTTGAACTGCACAATACCCAGGTGGGCGATACGGGGCTGGCCCACTTCAAGGAGTGCAAGAACCTCGGGTTTCTTCGTCTGGATGCTACACAGGTGAGCGATGCGGGGCTGGTCGATCTCGCCGGCTGCCCGAAGCTCGTTTACTTGAACGTTAAGAACACCAAGGTGACCGAGGCTGGGGTGAAGAAGCTCAGAGCCGCGTTGCCGGAGTGCCAGATCGAATGGGACGGAATGCCGGGCAAGTGATCGCGGCCGCCATTCCCCCGCTTTTAGCACGACGCGCGAGCGAGTGGTTGCATTGGTCCGAACCCATTCGAGGCAACCACTCGCTCGCGCGTCGTGCTCACTTTGGCGTGCTCGGCGCGGCTCTCCCGACCCCGCCGCTGGGCTGGACCGCAGGCCTGGCAGACGATGAAAAGAAAATGAGACGACATCGAAGCGAACACTCTCCACAAATCTGGCACAAGCCCTCACGGACAAACTCAAGGGCGAAGGCCGAGCGGTGTATCGCCGAGAACCGCCTGGAGAATGCACGACACTGTGCTCGGTACGGCTGGTCAGTTTGTCAAATGAGGTGAGTCGTAGGGTGGGACCAGCACCGCGCCGGACCACCATTTCATGGCCATTTGGTGGGCCGGCGCGGCGCTGGTTCCACCCTACATTTTTCGCAGACCGACGAATTCGCCAGCCGTGTGTGCTCGGTACGGCTGGTGAATCTGTGAAGTCTCGCGATTCTGCCGACCCTGAGATCTGATTCGCGATCCGCGAAGGTTTGCCAACTTCCGTGACGTGATTCCGCGTCGTGTTTTCTCGCGGCAGTCCACGATATTATCGCCTGCCAATCACTTCGGGGCTGGAGCTCTTCATGCCGTTGACGGTTGACCAATTCACTCAGCGATTGACCTCGTCGGGAGTGATGTCGGCGGATGATCTGCGGGATTGGATCGCGGCGGTGCCGATCGAGAAGCGGTCCAGTGACGGTGAGCAATTGGCTCGCGAGTTGGTCAAGCAAAGGCGGCTGACGGCGTGGCAGGCTCAGGCGATTTATCAGGGCAAGGGAGCGTCGCTGACGTTTGGCAACTATCTAATCCTCGACAAGCTGGGGCAGGGGGGCATGGGGATGGTGCTCAAGGCCGAGCATCAGCGGATGAAGCGCGTCGTCGCGCTCAAGGTGCTCTCGCCCGATGCGGTCAAGACGCCTGATGCCGTGAGGCGGTTCGAGCGGGAAGTGCAGGCGGCGGCGAAGCTCGAACATCCCAACATCGTTACCGCCTACGACGCTGACCGAGCGAACAACACGACGTTTCTCGTGATGCAGTTCGTCGATGGCGATGACTTGTCGGCGATCGTGAAGAAGTCGGGGCCGATGGCGGTGGATCGCGCGGTCGATTGTGTGCTGCAGGCGGCGCGCGGCTTGGAGTTCGCTCATCAGCAAGGGGTCATTCATCGAGACATCAAGCCGCACAACTTGCTGCTGGGCAAAGACGGTGTGCTGAAGATTCTCGACATGGGGCTGGCTCGCATCGAAGACCCCACCGGCAGTTCGCACGAAGCGACGCTGACCGGGACCGGCGCGGTGATGGGGACCATCGACTACATGTCGCCGGAGCAGGCGCTCGACACGAAGACGGCGGATGCTCGCAGCGATATTTATTCGCTGGGCTGCACGCTGTTTTATCTGGTGACCGGAGGCGTGCCGTATCCGGCCGACACGGTGATGAAGCGGCTGCTGGCGCATCGCGAGACACCGATTCCGTCGTTGGTCGTGGCCGACGCTGCCAGCGTCGGAGCGGACGCTAGCAGCGTCCGCCACGCGGCGCTCGACGCTCTCTTCCGCAAGATGGTCGCGAAGAAGCCACAGGATCGGCAGCGGTCGATGACCGAGGTCATCGCAGAACTGCAACGCTGCCTGACCTCGCCTGTGACGGCTCCGATTCCGGTAGTCACACCGTCTGAGGACACGAACTTCAGCGACTTCCTGGCGATGATTTCTCAGCCGGGCAACTCAGTCACGTCGGCGGCTTCGCAAGCGGTGACGAAGGTCACGAGCATGTTGCCACACTCGCGCGCGACATCGGCGGACGCGGCGACAGTGCAATATCGAGAGGGCGTGTCCGACACCGACCCACAGACTCTGTCGAGCGTGACCGAAGCCGAGGAACTGCGGCGAAGCGGCCGTCAGAAGTTGCGGGGCCGAAACGCGCTGTTGGTGAGTATCGGCGTCTTGCTGTTAGTGCTCGGAGTTTGGGGACTGTTTCGTACTCCGCAGGGAACCGTGCGTTTTGAGATCACTGACAAACTGATCGAAGTGACGGTCGGCGAAACCGGTCGCGTCGTGAAGGGCGTCACCGAAAAAGATGTCCGGCTGCCGCTGGGCCAGCATGTGTTGCGTATCCATCGAGACGACCTCGCGTTTGACACCGATCCGTTCGAGGTGACGAAGGGCGAGAACGTCCCGATCAAAGTCGAACGAGTCGGCCGCCGCGTGCGAGCCATGCAAGGCAACACGCTGCTCGGACACAAAGAATCGTCAAGGGCTGACGCCGTTGTGGGAAGCCCGCCGCCACCCGCCAAGGCTCCGTTCAACACCAGGCAAGCTCGCGCGCATCAAGAGGCGTGGGCCAAGTCTCTCGGCGTGCCGGTCGAGCACACCAACAGCATCGGCATGAAGTTCGTGCTCATCCCGCCGGGAGAGTTCCTGATGGGCAGTACGGCGGCCGAGATTGAAGCGGCACTCGCCGTCGCAGGCGGGGACGAGAACTGGAAGATCTACATCAACAGCGAAGCCCCGCAGCATAAAGTGATCCTCACGAAACCGGTCTACCTTGGCATCCATGAAGTCACTCAAGCCGAGTATGAAAAGGTGATGGGGCAGAATCCGTCCCACTTCGCTCCGCGGGGTGCTGGGAAAGAGGCCGTCGCCGGAATGGACACGACTCGACACCCGGTGGAGATGGTGACTTGGAACGATGTGGCGGAGTTCTGTACCAAGCTGAGCGAGCGAGAGAAGCTGAAGCCGTTCCAATTTGGACTTCGGGCTGGCGAAACCGTGCCGATCAAGGGGATCGGCTACCGCTTGGCGACGGAGGCGGAATGGGAGTTTGCGTGTCGCGCAGGAACGACGGCGAAGTACTGGAGCGGCGACAAGGACGAAGACTTGGCGCGAGCCGGCTGGTTCGTTGGGAACTGGGGCGGTCGCACGCACGCGGTCGGAGAATTGATTGCGAATCCATTCGGGCTCTTCGACATTCACGGGAATGTCTACGAGTGGGTGCAGGACGTGTGGGAGCCGATCCACTACGGACAGTTTCAAGGCAATCCCGCACTCGACCCAAGCGGCCCAATTAACGGACCATCTTCCGCTGGTTCCCTGCGCGTGGTCCGGGGCGGTCGGGGCTTCCCCGCGTACTACTGCCATGCGTCGAATCGCAACGCCGCTGACCCGGTGACCCGTTTCAACCTCCTCGGTTTTCGGGTGTCGCTGGTGGTAGATGCCGTGCGTCAGGCGGTGAAGTTGACCGGGACGGCGGTGCCCAAGCCGGGGGCGACCGACCCCGACCGCCGCGCGGCGACGTACATTCTTTCCGTCGGTGGGAGGGTGAAGATCAATGAGATCGAGCAGGACTACACCGACGTTCGTGAGCTGCCGAAATCACGCTTCCGGCTGACGTCCGTCTGGGTCAATGATTCCCAACAAATGACCGACGCGGGCTTGGCGGCGTGTGAAGGCTGCCAGCATTTGATCCAACTGTCATTGTTCCATGTCGCCGTGGGTGAAGCCGGACTCAAATCATTTCGTGAGTGTCGGAACCTCAAATTTCTGCAATTGATCGACACGCAAGTCACCGATGAGGCGTTGGCTCACTTCAAGAATTGTCGGCAACTGACCACAGTGGAGTTGTCAAAATACGAACTGACCGATGCCGGCATTGCCACGTTCAAAGATTGCAAAAACTTGGAAACACTCTCGGTCGTTGCGACACAATTCAGCGACAACGGCCTGAGCCATTTCAAAGAGTGCAAAGAACTCCAGAGATTCGTGATTCACATTGCTCCGATGGGCGACGCCGGCCTCCTCCATTTGCAGAGCTTTCCGAAGCTCACTCAGATTTCCTTGTCAAAGGTTTCGGTGACCAACGCTGGCCTTGCGGCTCTACAAAAGATCCCTCAATTGACTTCGCTCAGTCTCTCTGAGCTACCCCTGGACGATGCCGCCGTCGAGCCTCTCAAAAAGCTGACCAAGCTCACCGATCTCAGGTTGATCCAAACCAAGCTGACCTCTGCTGGCATCGCCGAACTGAAGAAGGCATTGCCGAATTGCAAGATCGAATGGGACGACGCGAAGCCAGCGGACGGCGACCCCGTGACCAACGACGACCCCGACCGGCGCGCGGCGACATACATTCTGTCCGTCGGCGGGAAGGTGGGGATCAATGAGATTCCGCAGGAGTACACCGACGTTCGCGAGTTGCCGAAGTCACGCTTCCGGCTGACGTCGATCTCGGTGAGTGACTGTCCGAAAATCAGCGACGCGGGACTGGCCGCGTGTCGGGGCTGCCAGCATCTGACGCAGCTTACGATGGTCGCCCCCATCGGCAATGCGGGGTTGGAGCCATTTCGCGAATGTAAAAACCTGAAGGTTCTGGTGCTCTATTTCACGAAAGTGACGGACGCGGGACTGGCCTACTTCAGCGGCTGTCGTGATCTCACAAATCTGGTCATCCTGGAGGGAAGTCTGGTCACGGACCTCGGCCTGGCGAACTTCAAGGACTGCACGAAATTGGAATCCCTCGGACTGTCTCGTCTACAGATGACCGAGAAGGGGATCGGCCATTTCCGAGATTGCCAGAACCTGCGAACTTTCAGTGTTAGCAATTCCTCGTTGGGTGACGCAGCGTTCGCGCAACTGAAGAGCTTCCCGAAGTTAGATCAGATCAGTTTCGCCAGCGACCAAGTGACCAATGCTGGTCTCGCCACTCTTCCGATTCTGAAAGAGTTGACGTTGCTGAGCCTCTCCGGAACGCAATTCGATGACGCCGGTGTCGAGCATTTCAAAAAACTGACCAAGCTCACTAGCCTGCATTTGGTCCAAAACAAGCTGACATCGGCAGGCCTCGCCGAACTGAGGAAGGCGCTGCCGGACTGCAAGATCGAGACGGACGTGAAGCCATAAAGCAAATGGTTCGCAACAATCTCTTGATGTCACACCAGCACGACGCGCCAGCGAGTGATTTTTCATGAACAACCACTCGCTGGCGCGTCGTGCTAGAGTCCCGTGAGTCAAGGAAGTGATCCTGGCCTTGTTCCTCGACGAATTCAGACTCTTGAAATGAGCGTCCCGAAGTGACTCTGAAATCGAAGGCGGCCTTTTGATAAGCTCGGCACCGTGGCTGAACCGTGGAATCCAACACGCCCGACAATTCACATCATGCCTCTCTCACGTGACGAATTCACTCAGCAACTGACGGCCAGCGGACTGCTGGACGCGGCTTCCGTCGCGGCAAGCTTTTCGTGCCTGCCGCCCGACAAACAGCCACAGGACGGCGAAGCGTTGGCTCGTGAACTGGTCATGCAAAAGAAGCTGACCAAGTTTCAGGCGGATCAGATCTTCGCTGGCAAAGGGCCGTCGCTGGTGCTGGGGAATTATGTGATTCTCGGCAAGCTTGGGCAGGGGGGCATGGGAGTCGTTTACAAGGCCAAGCATCGGCGGATGGATCGCATCGTGGCCTTGAAAGTCTTGTCGCCGAGGATCGCGGGGCGTCCGGAATTGACTCAGCGGTTCGAGCGTGAAGTGCAGGCGGCAGCGAAGTTGACGCATCCGAACATCGTCAAGGCGTTGGACGCGGAACTGGACGGCGCGCGGCGGTTCCTGGTGATGGAGTACGTTGAAGGAGCCGACTTGCTGGCGTTGGTGCGGCGCTGTGGCAAGCTGCCAGTTCGTTTGGTGATCGACTTCATGCGGCAGGCCGCGCTGGGACTGGACTACGCGCACCATCAGGGGATCGTGCATCGCGACATCAAGCCATCGAACTTGCTGCGCGATCGGACGGGGACGATCAAGATTCTGGATCTCGGCCTGGCGCGGATGGCGGTGGCGGACGGAGCGGCGGAACTCACTTCGACGGGAGCGGCGATCGGCACGGTCGATTACATGGCTCCCGAACAAGCGGCCGACTCACGGCATGCGGACGCTCGTGCCGACATCTACAGCTTGGGGATCACGCTCTGGTTTCTGCTGACCGCTCGATTGGCCTACGAGGGAGACTCGGCGATGGCCAAGCTGCTGGCTCACAGCGAGTCGCCGATTCCGTCACTGCTCAACGCGCGGCCGGAGGTGCCTCCCGAACTGGAGCGCATCTTTCAGAAGATGGTGGCCAAGCAACCGGATCAGCGGTACTCGTCGATGGCCGAGGTCGCCGCTGACTTGGAGCGCTGCCTGCCCTTAGTTCTGGTGACGGCGGATGAGCCGGATGTTCTCTCGGCTGTCTTCGATGAGTCGCCGACGGAGACGGGTGATTCGACCGTGGCCTACCAATTTCCAGCCGCCGACAAAGAGACGATGTCGCACATCTCGACCAAGAGTTTGTGGGAACAAGTCGGTGGCGATGCGAACCGTCTTCAAGGCAACGGGCAACGGCGACTCAAGTGGGGAATAGCCGCCTTGGCGCTGACGGTCGGAGGAATCGCCATTGTTTGGCAGGCCGATCCGTTCGGGCGCAACCCCCGCGAAGAGAGCAACCCGCCAGCTAAACAAGCCGCGAACAATCCAACAGTCGGAAACACAGAGGCCGGGACAAAGCCTGATGAGCCGGTCATGAAGAGCACGAAGGATGTCGCCGTCGCTTCACCGACACCCACCGAGCAGAAAACTGTGCCGACTCCGCCTGTTGTCAAAGTCGAACCTCCGCGCGACACGGCCGAGCATGCACGGCAGCGTGTGGCCGAACTCAACACGATCTTGGAAGCGCAGCCGCAAGACATTCGCGCCTTGCAAGAACGCAACAAGTGGAACCGACAGCTTGGTCAGTGGCGCGAGGCGGCGGCGGATTTGGAGTTGCTTGCCGATCTCGCCGAGAAGCGGTCGATCTTGCGGATGCAGGTGGCGTACATCGCGGCGCTCGGCGGCGACCTCGAATGCTATCGCCGCTCCTGCCGCGCGATGCTCGACCAGTTCGGCGATTCGGACAACTTGGAAGACTTGGAACGAGTCTGCAAAGCTCCGCTACTCATTGAGGGCGAATTCAAAATCGCTGACCTGCCGTTGGAGCGGTTTGAGAAAATGATCAAGCCGGACGAACCGGACAAAGGCCCGACCTACTGGGCCTGCACCACGCGAGCGTACGTCGCCAGCCGCGCGCGGCAACCGGCCGAAGCGCTCGACTGGCTGGCGAAGCGACCAATCGGCGAATATGCGATGCATCTCTACGGCTACCAGCAGTTGGTCAAAGCGCAGGCGTTGCATCAACTCGGACGCGGCGAAGAGGCTCGTGAGGCGTTCGACACGGCGGTCTCGATGATGCCGGCCGAGCTGTTGCAACTGCTCGATGGCCCGAACGACTCAGATCGGCTCATCCTCGAATCCTCGACGCACGGTGACTGGCTGATCCTCGCCCTCTTGAAGCGACAAACCGAAGCGGTGCTGAAAAGTCCGCCCGCCAAACCACAATAGTTCGGATTGTTCATCCCGCTGTTGATCCCGGAGGGATGCCAGCCATTAGCCGGGGGTTGAGTCCGCTACGGCGGACGATACCCCCGGTTGAGTTCGCCAGTGTTTCGCATCCCGGAGGGATGCCAGCCACGTCAAGTTCTTGCGGGCAGATTCCGACGCTGGCATCCCTCCGGGATGCAAATTCAATCGTGTTCTCCGACCTGCGCTCAACCCCCGGCTAATGGCTACGATCCCTCCGGGATAAACCACAACAGGCTCACCGCCGATGACGATGGTCCCTCAAGGAGAAATCTCAATGGGCCTGTCGGTGGATCAGTTTCTTGAGCGGCTCAATTCGTCGGGGCTGCTTGTCGTGGACGAAGTGCGGAAGGTGCTCGCGTCGTTTCCGATTGAGAACCGGCCAAACAGTGGCGAGGACTTGGCTCGCGTGTTGGTCGAACGGAAAGTGCTCACCGAATTTCAGGCACATGCTGTTCTCGATCCGCACGGACAGCGGTTGGGACTCGGTCAGTATGTGATTCTCGACAAGATCGGCCAGGGGGGCATGGGGTCGGTCTTCAAAGCGCTGCATCGGCACATGCGACGTGAGGTCGCGCTCAAGGTGCTGCACGCTGATCTCGCCGAGTCCCCTGATGCTCTGGAACGGTTTTGGCGCGAGATGCGAGCCGGTGGAAAGCTGAACCATCCGCACATTGTTCCGACTCTCGACGCCGATCAAGTCGGCGACACGATGTTCTTGGTGATGGAGTACGTTCCGGGAACGAACCTTGCGTTGCTGGTCGGACAGAATGGCCCGCTGCCAATCGAGCAGGCTCTGCGGTATGCGGCTCATGCGGCGGAGGGCTTGGCTCACGCGCACGATCAAGGAGTCATTCACCGCGACATCAAGCCCAGCAACCTGCTGTGCGACGAACGCGGCAATGTGCGTGTGTTGGACTTGGGCTTGGCCCGCTTCGTCGCCGATGGGCACTCGCAGCAGACACAATTGACCGGAACTGGTGAATTGCTGGGGACTGTGGACTACATGGCTCCCGAACAGGCGCTGAGCACTCGGAAGGCGGATGCTCGTTCCGACATCTACAGCCTCGGATGCACGTTGGCGTACTTGTTGACCGGCCAGCCACCTTTTTCCGGCGAATCTGTGTTGAAGCGTTTGATGGCTCATCGCGACACGCCGGTCCCATCGCTGTGCGACATGCGTCATGACGTGCCCGATGCGGTCAATCAGATCTTCCAGAAGATGGTCGCCAAGCAGCCGGCCGATCGCTACCAGTCGATGCGCGAGTTGCTTGCCGATCTCGAACCGCTGGTCGGTTCGAGCCACCCTCGTTCGAGATGGGTGAAGCGCGGCGTGTTGGCGGTTGTGGCGGCCAGCGTGTTGGTCGCCGGGGTGATGTTCGCTCGACATCGCGGCGTGGACGAACCGGAGAAACTGGACGAGCCGTTCAAGATCGTTCAGCCCGTTGTGCCGCCATCGGTGGCGATCGCTCCATTCGATGGCCCGCAGGCAGAGACGCATCAAGCCGCATGGTCCAAGTCCCTCAACCAGCCGGTGGAAACCACGAACGGCATCGGCATGAAACTGCGACTGATCCCGCCGGGCGAATTTCAGCAAGGGGCGAGCGAGCAGGAGGTCGAAGAATTCTCAAACCTCGAGGGCCGCTCGCTCGCGACCGACGGTCCGCAACATCGAGTCAGACTGACTCAGCCGTTCTACATCGGCGTTTCGGAAGTGACGCAGGCTGAGTATCAAACCGTCATCGGCAGCAATCCGTCAATGTTCTCGCCGACCGGCGAGTTTGCGGCGCGCGTCGCCGACAGCGAGACAACACAACTTCCGGTCGAAAACGTGACATGGTTCGATGCGGTCGAGTTCTGCAACGCGCTGAGCCTGCGCGAGAAACTGACAACCTGCTACGAGCGACTCGACGATCAGGTGACGATCGTTGCCGGCACCGGCTATCGCTTGCCGACCGAAGCGGAATGGGAATTCGCGTGCCGCGCGGGGACGGAATCGCCGTGGTCGTTCGGCAAGCAGGACGCAGCGTTCGAGCAGTTTGCCTGGGCCGCGACCAACAGCGAATTCCACAGTCGTCCCGTGGGCCAACTCGCGCCGAATCCATTCCAGCTCCGCGACCTGCACGGCAACCTGTGGGAATGGTGCCAAGATGCTTTTGATCCGCGCTACTACGAATCGCTCACCGAGCCAATCACCGTCGATCCCACCGGCCCGGCACCGGCCAGCGTTCGCTGCATGCGCGGTGGCGTGTGGGACAACTCCATTCGACTCTGTCGTTCCGCCCACCGCGGCGCGAACCAGCCGACCGCTCGCAATGCCAGCATCGGATTCCGCGTCGTGCGGACGATCCCTCGGCCGTAGCCATCCGCCTTCGGCGGACCAGAGCGTGGGTTCTCGCCACCTGCCGCCCACGCTCTGGCGAGGCGTGGTGACGTTGCCGCCCCGACAAACGAGATGACATTCATTGTCGATTCGATACGATCACGTCCCATCGCTTCTGGAACCTCGCATGTCTTTGTCGTTCGACCAATTCACCAGCCATCTCACAGACAGTGGGTTAATCTCCGTTGACGAGGTGCGGGCCTTTGTCGAGGGACAGCCGGCCGACGCACGCCCCACCGATGGCGAGTCGTTGGCGAAGGCTCTGGTCAAAGCCAAAAAGCTGACCAAGTTTCAGGCGCAACAGCTTTACGACGGTGAAGGGAAGTCGCTGACGCTCGGCAACTATGTCATCCTCGACAAGCTGGGGCAGGGGGGCATGGGGGTGGTGCTGAAGGCTTGGCATCGTCGGATGGAACGCATCGTGGCGTTGAAAGTGATCGCGCCCTTGGTCGTCCAAAACCAAACAGCGCTCCAGCGGTTCCAGCGAGAAGTCGTGGCGGCGGCGAAGCTCAGCCATCCCAATGTGGTCGCGGCTTACGATGCCGACGAGTCCAATGGGACTCACTTTCTGGTGATGGAATATGTCGAAGGGACGGACCTGGCTCAGCACGTCAAAGAGAATGGCCCGCTGCCGGCGGAGCTGGCGATCGGTTGCATCGTGCAGGCGGCGCGAGGTCTGGCATTCGCTCACGAGCAGGGTGTGGTGCATCGCGATATCAAGCCGCACAACTTGCTGCTCGATCCGAAGGGGACCGTCAAGATTCTGGATATGGGTCTGGCTCGGCTGGAAGGGACCGTTGGCGGAAGTGCGGAACATGCGGCCTTGACCAACTCCGGAGCCATGATGGGGACCGTGGATTACATGTCTCCCGAACAGGCGATGGACGCCAAGCACGCGGACGCACGCAGTGACATCTACAGCTTGGGCTGCACGCTGTTCTTCTTGATGACTGGCCGAGCCACCTTTGTCGCCGACACGATGATGAAACGGCTGACGGCTCATCAGAACACCCCGGCACCGTCGCTGGAACTAGAAGTCTCGACGGCCAAGCCAACGGGGACAGGTAGTCGAAGTTCGTCGCTGTCCTCGCTGCCTAGTCAACTCCCGGCGCTCAATGTGGCCTTTCAAAGAATGGTCGCCAAAAAACCGGAGGATCGGTTTCAGTCGATGGCCGAAGTAATCGTGGCTCTGGAGCAGTGCCGATCCGGCCTCGCCGCGACCATCGACTTCCCGGGCAAGTCCGATTCCAGTGGCCCCGCGTTGCAGAGTTTTCTGAAAGAGATCAAAGATAGCGGCTCGGTATCCGCTCGCACCGCAGAGGCCAACTCGCGGCCGACAGCCGTCCTGTCGAGCGCGAGCGTTGAACCTCAGGAAGCGACCATCCTCGATTCGCAGGCGTCGGGCCACGCCAGTGCGCAGGCACAACAGACAATCACAACGCCAGCCGGCAGTCCGTCCGGCCGCGACGGGAATCAGAACCGCAGCCGACGTCTTTGGGTGACGGCAACCATCGTCGGCGTGTTGTTGCTGTCGTCTCTCGCGGTCTTTATGAAGAACAACCAGGGCACGCCGAACGACCCCAAAACAGTGGCCGCGAACAAGGGCTCCGATCACGGTGTGAAAGACGAAGCCGAGAAGGATGTCGCCGTCAAAGCCGACGCTGCCGCAGCCGGTCGCTCGCCCCCAGCCGTAACACCTCCAGATGTGGACCGCGCCGTCGCCGAATGGGCGCGGACTTTGGGCTGTCGGATCGCGGTCGAGTTTTCTCCCGATGGGGGCGGGCATCCAATCGCGGCCGATGCCGAATTGCCGGCCGCTCCGTTTCGGCTGACCTCCATGACATTCTTTGGAGCCAAGGCAGAGCGACAGGGCGATCAACTGATCGATCGGCTGGATGGCGTGCGGCTGAAGATTCTGCAATTTGTCGAAGTGCCGATCACGAACGCGGGCATCGAACGGTTGTCTTCGTTTGCCAATCTTTCGGAGTTGAAAGAGTTGTCTCTGCGCGGTGCTCGGATCGACGACGACTGCGTGAAACATTTCGCCAAGTTTCCGGAGCTGGACTGGGTGAGCCTTGAGGGCGCTCCCATCACGGATGCGTGCTTTCCCCAGTTCAAGAATCTCACGTTGCTCAACTTGGCGCGGACGCGCATCACCGACGACGGCTTGCGGCACTTCAAGGATTATCCGCGTCTGATCGTGCTCAATCTGTCACAGACTTCGATCTCGGACGCCGGCTTGAAACATCTGACGGGACTGTCGCGGCTTCAGGAACTCGTCATCGATCGCACAAAGGTCACAATCGAAGGGATTCGGGAACTGCGGATCGCTCTGCCGAAATGCAACGTCGCGACCGATCTCGACAAGTAGACCAGTCACTCCGTGACTGGAGATTCGAGTCACAGACACGGCTGGCTAATTGGTTAAGACCGCCGATTGCCGTGACATCGGAATCTGAGTCGCGGAGCGACTCAGCTACGTAGCCGAGTCGCTCCGCGACTCGGATTGAGGCCGGACGGGCTTCCTTATCGGACAAATTCGCCAGCCTTCGAGCCACGGAGTGACTCGCCTACATTCTTCTGCGAATCCATTTAGCGTCCGGTTTGCGAACATCAACGAGAACCGGACGCTAGCGCGTTCCGGCTGATTTTGGATCGACGCCGAACGTCAGTGCCATTGATTTCCGCCACCTATGATTCACGCCAACTTTGCGGTCAGACGGCAGATTCGCACTTGGTTCTCGGCCATCGCCACGGCGGCCTGCAGGCCGTCGGAGTGGAGAGCGAAATCGCGACCGATTTCGGGCATCGCGAATTTGGCAAACTCTTCCGCTTGATCGGGCTTCCAGAACACGAGCAGGGCGTTGCGGCCGCCGGACATGCCAATCCAATAGCCGTCTGGGTGCCAGGCCAAGCCCCAGATCGTGCCGCGATTTTTCTCTTTCGTGAGGTGCAGCACTTTGAGCTTGCCAGATTCCCAATCGATCGACGCCGCGGCGCATTCGAGAATGCCGCCGAGTGCATTCGTCACGTTCGTCGTGCCGCCAGCGGCCAGGAGTTTGCCGTCACCGCTGAACGCCAGACTACGCGCGCCACCGATATTTGCTCGAAATTTGTCGTCGTACTTGTGCAGGGCCGGGGCGCTGAATGTTCGCACTTCTTTGCCGTCGGCCAGATTCCAGTGCCTGAATATCGCCCGGTGATCGCATGAGACCAAACTCTTGTTGTCGGGATGGAAGAAGACGTTGTAGACGTGTGACTCATGACCGGTCAGCGTGTGGATGGCACTGCCGTCCGCCGTGTTCCAAACCTTGACGAGATGGTCGTTGCTGCAAGTGGCGATCTGTTGGCCGTCGGGCGAAACGGCCAAGGCGCGGATCCAACCGGTGTGTGCGGCGATGGCTCGCAGAGGCGTCGGTGGGTCGGCATCGGTTTGCCACCACAGCAGCCGGCCATCGTAGCCGCCGGTGAACGTCGTTTTGCCGTCGGGAGAAAAACCGATCGCACGGCACCAACTCTCGTGACCCAACAGCGGCGTCAGCTTGCCGTCCTTCAGGTCGAAACGCTGGACCGTGTAGTCCTCGGCACCGACAAAGACATATCGCCCCAGCGGATCGAAGCGACATGCGGTGAGGGGTCGCTGGTACTTCCAGGTGGCGACAACATGAGTCTTGCCCGGATCGACTTTGACCTCGGCCGATTCGCCGCCCTCAGGCGAAACAGAGACGGGCTTTTTCTTGTCGTCGTCTGGCGGTTCCGTGGCGGCAGCTTTTTTCGGTTCGTCGTTCATGTCAGCAACTCTGCGATCGGGCCTTTGGCCGGGTCAGCGATGGGGAACTTGCGCCCGCCGATGACGAACTCTTGCTTGGTGTCGACGCCAACGGCTTGCAGATACGTGTGGAACAAATGGCCGTGATCGACTTCCCGATCGACGACCGCCATGCCGTCGGAGCTCGTCTTGCCGACGACCGCACCACGGACCACCCCCGCGCCGCCGAGACAGACGCTCCAGGCCGTGCCCCAATGATCGCGGCCGTAGCGCGGATTGATGCGCGGCGTGCGGCCCATCTCCGACATCACGACGATCAGCGTGTCGGCGAGCAAGCCTCGTTCGTGCATGTCACTGACCAGCGTGGCAAAGGGCCGATCGAACTCGCCAAGCTGTTCGAGGTGATAATCGAAGTTTTCGTAGTGCGTGTCGTAGTTCGAGTGGTTCACTTGGACGAACGGCACGCCTTCCTCCAGCAGTCGGCGAGCCAGCAGGCAATGTTGTCCGAACTCGCTCTGGCCATACCGCTCTTGGTCGCGGGCCGGTTCTTTCGTGGCGTCAAACACGTCGCGGCGAGCCATCAGGTCGCGTGCCTGATCGTAGCTCAAGGTGTAGGCGTCCGTGTCGGCCGTGCGACGTCGTCCGGCGAAACGATCGTTGGCCGAACGACGAAACTCTTGCCGCCGCGTTTCGGCTTCGCCGCTCACAGTCTCAGGCAATTGCGAGTGTTGCGGAGCCTTGCCGTCTTCCAACGTCACGGCCGCAAAGCGCGGGCCGAGGTACGCGGCTGAGCCGCCGCCGTTGCCTCCCCCTTTAATCAGGATGTGACCGGGGAGCGAGAAGGAGGGTGGCGTCAGCGCTTTGGCCGCGACGGCTCCGAGATGCGGAAGCTCGGTTCCAACCGGGTTATGTCCGGTCGTCATTTGAATCGTGCCGGGACCGTGGCCGCTGTTCTTGGTGTTGATGCCGCGGACGAGCGCCAAGTGGTGCATCTGCTGAGCGGTGAATGGCAGCAGTTCGGAGATGCGGATGTCCGGCACGCTGGTCGCGATGGAACGAAACGGTCCGCCCCAGACAGTGTTCGGCTTCGGATCCCAGCTTTCCAATTGGCTGACACCTCCGTGGAGAAAGAAGGTCAGGATTCGCTTCTGCGTGTGCTTGAGTTGCTCGGCCGCCGCGACGGGAATCCACGAGGCTGATCCGCCGAGTGTGAGCGCCCCGACACCGGTCGCCAAGCCACCGAGAAACTGTCGCCGCGATGTCCCATGTTCCGCGGTTCCACAAGCGTAATCGCATTTCATAATGATCCCCGGTATTTCGCACTTTGGAACAAAGTCGCCATCACTGTCCTATCAGCCGCAGGGCGCTAGCCCCGGTTTGTGTTCATCCGAACCGGGGCTAGCGCCCTGCGGCTCAATGATTGAATCGGAACTCATTGCTCGACATCAGACTCCAAGTCAGTTCTTGAATCGCAGCGGCGCGATCTTCGCGATCTTTGAGAAATTCGGCGACAGCGGATTCGTCTTTCTTGGTCGGACGGCGGGCGAACACGGACAGATACAACTCATCGGCCACGGCCTGCGGATCGCTCAACTTTGTCAGGCGATCGGTGAGGTTGCCCGGCACCGGCTTCAGCAAGCCTTCGACGACGCCGGCGTTGCCAAAGAACAGAGCTTGATTCAGATTCGCCCCGAAGTCAGCACCGGGAGCCTCGCCGTACATGCTGACGAACTGCTGCATGTTGCTGTTGAACTGGTTGTACGTCAGCTTCTCGACCAGCATCGCTTCGACGCGCGGTCGTTCGGCCGGGTCGGCTTCGGTCCACTCTTTCGGTTTCTTGCTTTGAAACGAGACGCGAATTTTGTCTTGTGCCGAATCCACGGCCCCAGTCGCTTGCAGCACGCTCAGGGCGAACGATTCGGGCGAGAGTGGTTTCAAGATCACGACGTCGGCACGATCCTCCCAGAACTTGACCAACAGTTCCCACTGGATCGCGGCCTGCTTCGCGTCCGTCTTCTCGACACGCAGATACTCAGCGGCGAGTCGGGCTTCTTCGAGGCTCTTGCGCTTCGCATTGGCGAGCATTTTCCGACGTCGCACCTCGTGTTCGTCCTTCGCGTCCGTCGTTGGCTCGGTGAGTGCGGCCAGTTCGCGTTCGCAGTCATCGATCCGCTTCGCGATGGCGGCGGCGTTCAAACCTTGCGGGCTTGGCAATTCACACGCACGGGCGTAGGTCCGAGTGAGCGCGATCTCGCGCAGGATGTATCGCACATCGCAACCGTGTTCGCGGAACTCCTGCGTCAGCAGATCGAGCACCGCCGGATGCGACGGTGGATTGTCGGGATGATGGAACTCGAGCGGATGGACAAGCCCATGTCCCATCAGGTGCGCCCACAGCCGATTGACCGCGTTGCGATCGAACATCTCGGTCGAGCCATCGACACCGCGTTCGGCCAGAGCGGCGCGGCGGCTGAACTTCGGGATCGGTTTGACATCCTTGGCCGGTTTGACCGCGTACTCTTCTCCCTTTTGCAAGACCGGCTCGACCAACGCGGGACCGCGCGGTAGCCGAGGCACCACCTTGTCGGCACTCTCGCCCGTGAAGACCGATTTGAAGTTCGCTTCTCCGTTCGGTTTCTCACCGAGCGACGGCACCTTTTTCTTGTCTTGGTACAGGAACGTGCGGCTGACGAACGCATACAGACCGTAGTAATCACCGATCTTGTAGTCATCCACGATCGGGCTGTCATGACATTGGTTGCATTGCATGTCCATGCCGAAGAAGAGCCGCCCGATATCGCGAGTCAAAGCATTCGGCTCGACCGTGCGAGCGAAATAGAACCTGAGTGTCGGGCGCATCGCCGTCTGCGTGTCGTCGCCGGCCAGGATCTCGCGCACGAGTTGATCGTACGGTTTGCCATCGTGGAACGAGTGGTACAGATAGTCGTACCAGTCTTGCGACCTGATGTTCTTCTCCACCTTGCGTTCCAGCCACAGCACGTCGAACGTCGTCGCGAAGTGACGGGCATAGCGCGGACTCGCCAGCAGACGATCAATCAACTCCGTGCGTTTGGTCGGCGAAGGGTCGCTGAGAAACGCGCGGGCGTCGTCGGCCGTGGGAATGATGCCATGCAAGTCGAGCATCGCCCGGCGAAGAAAATCGGAGTCGTCAGCCGGCGCGATCGGCGGCACGAGCGTATCGGCCTCGAAGAGTTGGTCGATCTGCTGATGCAGGGACACGGTTTCAATCGGCTCATCCGCAAGGACGCAAGTATTGCCGAGGAAGCAAGACCACAGAATCGCGAGAAATACCGAGACACGAGTCATCGGGTCGTCCACCAATGCAAAAAGGCGGGGCGGAATGACAGAAATCAATCGAGGGCAACAACCACCGGTGAACCGACGGCAGTGGGATCCACTTATAAAAGGAAAGTCGGCCGTGGCCAAGTCAATTGTGATCTTCCTGTGGACATCAATCCGCCGTGTCGCTCCGCGGTTTGACGAGATCGGTTGCGACAACGCACACCTCCTGGCGGTTGAACGCCAGTTGCCGAGCACGCACGCGGCGATAGCCCCACGATCGGATTCGTTTGTGAAACAACGGCAGCTCGGCGGCCAAGGCCAGGTCGGTCAGCTTGAGCGTCAGCAACAAACCTTCGATCCGTACTTCTGGTTGAGTCACGATCGCCTCGACCGTGTCGAGCGTGTATTTCGGAGCGACGTTCGCATCCATCGCCAGCCAGCGAAAAGTTTGAAAGTCGTTCCGTTCGACTTTCTTCGCTCGTGATCGGAGGTGCGTGAAGTTTGGATTGGCCAGCAGCAACGGGTCCATTTCGGCAGGGTCGATGCCGGTCACGAAGCAACCGCGGTCTAACAACGCTTGGCACGAGCCGCCCGGAGAACTCCCGATCTCGACAAACCGATCACCCGGCTGAATCGGCAATTCGGACCACAGCAATGACTCGACAATCTTCAAGTACGCTCGCGAGATCATGTTCTCTGGCGACTCCACATCCGGGACACCTCCTGGCCAGCGAGTCTCGACGGTGTTGGCTCGATGCCAACCGAACCACCATTCGTCCGGTTCGACGATGATGCAATCCAAAACTCGGTCGTCCACCTGCGCGTCTTCATTCAGCGGCAGTGACCACGGGGTTCCCACAGTCGGCTGATGTTCCAGGATCAGCTCGCCAATCCCCTCGGCCAGAGGTGTGATTCCCGGTTCGAAGTCAGATTCTCCCGGCACGAAGCGGTCGCGCTGCCAGACATGCAGATGTTTGAACTGAGCCAGCACGTCGGCCGGATAACGCTCGGCGAACGGCTTCCAGAATTCGCGAGCCAACTGCTGTCCATCGGTCCCGACCGCTTTTCCCAGCGAGAACCCCCATGTCCGAGCGAACGCGCAGTTCAACTCAAACTTGCGATCGCGAGCGACCTCATCAGGAATTCGAAATGTGACAAACCCCGGCCGCGAAAACGAAAACCGAAAGCTCGGATGCTTTCGGGAGACCTCGTTTTTTACCGTTGCTTCGGAACCAACTTGGCAGACAACGAACAGAAAATGAGACGACATCGAAGCGAATACTCTCCGCGTGAAATCCAAAAACCCTCAACGACCAAACCCAAGGGCGAAGGCCGGACAGTGTATCGCCGAGAATCCGGTGGAGAATGCACGACGCGGCGGCAGGAAGTTGTCAGACACCGATGATCCTGGCGGTCTCACGCTGTTCCGCAAGATCGCGACTCTCGGCGAGGTGCATCACAGGGCCGATCCGCTCCGCGTTGTGTGACGACGGACCTCACCGCGATCGCTTGTCGCACGGTTATCGAGCACGGCCGGCATTCCGCCACCAGCGGAGTTCGTTGGCTCCTCGTTCGGCGCAGGCGACGATGTCCAGACGCCCGTCTTTGTCGAGGTCGGCGAGGATCACGGTCACGGCGTTCGACCAGTTCTGTTTGATCGAGTGCCGCTTCCAGCCGGTCTTCGGATCGCCGGTGTTCTCGAACCACACAAGCTGTCCCGCCGAACTCCAGCCGGTCGCGACGACGTCTTGATCGCCGTCACCGTCGAGATCTCCGGCCACCGCCTCGAAGCCATGATTTAAGCCGCCGGCGATGAGGTGTTTTTTCCATTCGGTGCCAAGGCCCGGCTTCCCGACATTCTCGTACCACGCAACTTGATGCGAATCGGGGGAGCTGGCCGCGAGTCCAAACGCCATCAGCACGTCGAGATCACCATCCCCGTCGATGTCGGTCGGGTGTCCGTGCATCGGCCCGATCGTCTTGTCGTCAATGATTGTTTTCGTCCACGCTTCGGTCGCGGGCTTTCCGGAGTTCGCAAACCAGACGATTTGATTCGTGGTTCGCGCGGTGCCCAGCAGATCCGGCTTGCCGTCGCGATTGAAGTCGGCGACGGCGATCGTGCGTGTCTCGCCGAACTTCTCGGCGATTTCGTGTCGCACCCATTTGTCGCCGTTGCCGGGAGTGCCAACGTTCTCGAACCAATCGAACCGTTGGCCATTCCAACTCGACGAGGCGACATCGAGATCGCCGTCGGCATCGAGGTCCGCCAACGCGACGTCATACGAGCCGGGGACTTCCCTCGGCTGAGCGACGCGGTGAAGCTTCCACGGCTGGGTAATCGCATCTTTGCCGGGATTTTCGAACCAGCGGATGTCCGACAGAAGATTGTCCACGATCACGATGTCGGGCCGGCCGTCCCGGTTGATGTCGCCGATCGCGTGCCGCTCCATGCGAATCGGCTGATCGCTCAGCCCCGCGTACTTTTGAACGAACGAGTGCTGGAATCCCCCCTTGCCGTCGTTGAGCAACAAATACAGATTGCTGTTCGGCTCGGCGTCAGAACTAGTCAAGTCGAGATCGCCGTCGCCATCCAGATCGAACGCCGCACAGGCATACGAGTAGGTGTAATTGCCGAGCAACCGCTGCTCGATCAGCTTGAGCGGCCCCGCCTCGATCGTCTTCGGCGGTTCAACGACGGCGGACGGCTCGCCGCGCGGATCGATCAGCGTTGTGATGGCCTGAGCATAAACGCGATGGCCGAAGTCATTCGGATGGTTGACGCCGTTGCCGGACTGATCCCAGTCTTTCTTCAGTTCGAGGATGCCAGTCCAAATCGAAGTCAGGTCGGCGAGCGCGACTCCCGGCTCAACGAGTTCCTTCAGTGCGTCGCGGTACTGCGGAAACGCTTCGTGCTTGAGCCGAATCCAATCGCGATTGCCGAGCATCGTCGCCACGAGAATGAACTCGCACTCCGGCAGCTTCTCGCGAATCTTCGCGATCATGCTCTTTGTGTTCTCCTTGAACGATTCCGGCGAGCGTCCCGCTGAGTCATTCATGCCGAACGCCAGGATCACGAGATGCGGCTGAGCCTCGACCACCTTGTCGATCTGCGTCAGCCCCCAGCCAGTGTCGGTCCCGCCGACAGCAAGATTCTTCATCTCGACGGGATTGCGGAACCGCTCGGCCAGTTGCCGCCGCACCAATTCGGGATACGCCGGCTGATGCGGAGCCGCGTCGTATTCGGCCGACGCATTCGCTCCGGCCGAGATGCTGTCGCCGAGCGTCACAATCGTCAGCGGTTGCCGACTGACCAACTTGGCCACCGCGCGCGGCAGCATCTGCGGATCGACCTTTGGTACCGGAGCCTTCCACAAATCCGGCGCGTGCCGGTACGAGATGCAGGTCTGCATCTCGGCATATTCGAGCCGCCCGCCGAAAAAGATTTCGCCGTTGCCGTCGCGATGCGTCAGTTCGTATTTCTGAGTCTTCGCTGGCCGCCGCAACTCTTGCGGTGTGCGCGAAGGAATCCGCGAACCAGCCGGCAACACGATCTCGCGCGAGTCCGGCTTCCAAACAAAATCCTTGCCATTCTCAAAGGTCACGTCGCCGACGGAATTCCGAACCGCCAGCACTTCGCGAATCGGAAACAGCACCGACGCTCGCGCCTCGCCGGTCTTCTCGTCTTTGATGAACAGTACCGACTCCCCTTCGCTGGTCTCGCCTTGCCAGAAGGGCCGCAGGAGTTCGGCCGCGTATTTCCACGTCGGCTTGGGAGACTCCTGAGCAAAGGCCGCAGCCAAAAGTCCGAGCATGACAAAAACAAAACAGCGTGATCTGATCTGCAACATGGGTGCTCCAACGTGAGGTCGTATTCGCGGTGCGTCTCAGCCGAACAATTCTGTCAGCGGTTGGCCACCTTCCATGACCGGCACCGGCTGGCCGAGTGCGTTGTGAATCCGCGTGTCGGGCGAGATGCCCAGCGCGTGAAAAATCGTCGCGCCGAGATTCTGTGGGCTGACCGGCTTGTCTTGCGGATACGCCGCGTCCTTGTCGGATCGGCCGTAGATCGCGCCGCCACGAATGCCGGCTCCGGCCAGCACGGCGGGAAAGCAATAGCCCCAGTGATCGCGGCCCCAATTCGCGTTGCCGCGCGGCGTGCGGCCCATCTCGCCGAGGCACACGACCAGCGTCTCGTCGAGCAACCCGCGCTGCTGCATGTCGTCCAGCAGCGCCGACAGGCTTTGGTCGAGTCCTGGCAGCAGGTGCTTGCCGACGTCGTTGGAGTGCTGGTGGCTGTCCCAACTGTAGCCGTCCGGGCAGTCCCACAAGACGGTGACGAATCGCGCGCCGGCTTCGATCATGCGTCGGCCCATCAGCATCGACTGGCCGAACAGGTGCCGGCCGTAGCGGTCTCGCAACTGCGGAGATTCGCGGCGGATATCGAATGCGGCGCGCATCTTTTCCGAAGTGACGAGGTCCATTGCACGTCCGTGCAGCCGGCCGAAGTCGCGCACGCCGCGCGATTGATCGAGCTCGCGCTTTGCGGAGTCGAATTGAGTCAGCAGGCTCTCGCGCTGCGACAACCGATCGAGTGTCATGTCGGCGTGTGACTCAACCCCTTCGACGCGAAACGTCAGCTCTTCGTCGGTGCAGTCGCGGAAGTACGGGTTGTCCTTCGCGTCTCGTTTGGCGACTTTCGTGGCGAGCGGGTTGCAACCCAGGCCGAGCCAACCGGCGTACTGCCCCGAACGGTCATAGCCTTGAATGTGTCCGAGCCGGTTCGGCAAGTAAACAAAACTCGGAAAGTCGCGGCGCTGATCGGCGGGTCGCTGTGCGTCGGCTCGCTGATCGAGGTACTCGACGACCGACCCGAACGCCGGCCAATCTTTTTCCGTCGCGTTGACGCGAGCTGGACCACGTTCAGCCGGAGGCATTTCGTGGCCGGTCTGAATGATGTGGCAGGCGTTGTGGTCGTTCTGCCCGTGAGTCATCGTGCGAATGACCGCGAACTTGTCCGACATCGCTGCCAGCTTTGGCAGATGATCGCTGACGAGCAGCCCCGGCGAGCGCGACGCGATCGGCTGGTACGGCCCCCGAATTTCCTTCGGAGCCTCCGGCTTCATGTCGAACGTTTCGAGCTGGCTCGGCCCGCCGAACAGATACACGAACATCACCGATTTGGCTCGCGGTGCCACGACCGCTCCGCCTTCTTCCGCCGCCAGTAACTTCGGCAAGCTGGTTCCCAGCAGTCCCGTTCCCGCGGCGCGAATCACATCGCGGCGAGTCAGGCCGTTGCAAACTCGTTGGCTCGTGCCCTGAATCGTGAGCATCGGAAAGTCCTCGCTTTTGTGGGTTAGGCTTCCAGCCTGACACCTTCGGAAAGAAAGTCAGGCTGGAAGCCTAACCCACGTTGAGGGTCAGCCTAGAAAGGCTGACCTACTCCGTCAAAACCAGTTTGCGTTGCCGGTCGAATTCCTGGCGGACTTGATCGGCGGACAAGGCTCGTTGCTCCAACCGAATTTCGTCCATTTGGCCGTGAAACCACTGCGTCTTGCTGGCGACGTAGTGGCCGAACTCCAGCGGATGGCCAGCGGCGGCTCCGATCGCTCCGTCGTTGCGCAAGCTTTCGGCGGAGAGCTTGCCATCGACGTAGATCCGCTTGTGCTTCGCCTGCGTGTCGAACACGACGGCCACGAACGACCACACCTTCGGAGGCAGCGGTTGCTTCGCGGCGAGCGTGTCCCAGGCTTTGTCTTCGGCCGTGCGTGTCTCGAATCTCGGAATCGAATCGGTGCCGAGGTAGATGTTCCAGCCATGCTTCGAAACCAGATAGCCGTTACCGGTGATCGACTCCGGACGGACCCACAGCGAGATCGTCAGCGGGCCGGTCAGCCGCAAGTCGGTCGCGTTGCCGGCCGAAGCGGACGAGGTCTTGCCGTCGAACGCCAGCACTCCCGATTTCTTGTTCGGGTGCGTCATGAGTTTTGATCCCACCAGATCCAGCGGGTGCCGTCCCGCCCGATCGCGCACCGTCCGAGCGTCCGCCGGCTCGTCATCGAACGAGTAGTGCAGCACGAGATCATTCGGCGCGGCGGCCGGCACAGTCGATTTCGGAGCAGGCTTGTCGGCGACGGCCAGCTCAGCCGGAATCGGAGTTCGATAGATGTCGAAGCCACCGTCGCGCATCGACACGAACGCGATCGACTTCCCGTCGGGAGACCACGCCGCGTGATCGTCGGTCGCCGAGTGCCGTGTGAGATTCCGCTCGTCCGAGCCGTCCGCGCGCATCAGCCAGATGTCGTAGTTGCCTTCGCGGTTCGACGTGAAGCTCAACCAGCGTCCGTCCGGCGACCAGCGCGGGTGAGCGTCCACGCCCGGCGCGCGAGTCAGTCGCGTCAGGTCCGTTCCGTCGGGCCGCACTTTGTAGATCTCGACATTGCCATCGCGGTCGGTCGCAAACGCGATCCAATCACCGTCGGGAGACCAATCGGGCTGATGGCAGTACGAACCATCGACCTGCAAAATCTGAGCGAGGTTCTTGCCATCGGCATCGACGACGAACAGCCGCTCGGTCGTGCTGACCGCACACAGTCGCTTGCCGTCGGGCGAGAAGCACGGTTCCTCGCCGATGCTCACCCCTTGGCTGGGAATGAGCTTTCGTAGGCCGGTCGCTTTGAAATCGGAATCGACGTCGCAGACGAGCGTGTCCTTCGATGAGTTACCCGTGTCGTTGCCGCCGCCGGAAAGCACGAGCCGCTTGCCGTCCGGCGACCATGACGGATGCTCTTGCATCTGCACCTCGCGATCGAACTCCGCCAGCAAGCGGCGATCATCCGTGCCGTCGGCTTTGACGAGGTGCAGGCCCACCAGAATCTGATTGGCCGCTCGCCGGTTGGCGTAATGCCGCGAGTAGACAATGTGCGATCCGCTCGGCGAATACCGCAGGAAGAATTTCGAGAAGTGCGTTTTGGTCAGGCGGGCGACCGGAAACGGCTCATCTCTTTGAGCATTCGTCGGTAAGCCTAGTAAAAACACGAACAGCCAAGCGGAAGCAACGGTCTTGAGTCTTCGAATTCTTGTCATCGCAATTGCTCCAAACGCGGCGCTGGCACGTAGGTTGGGACTCCTTCCCGACCTGATCGCTGTCGGCCGCCGTGTCGGGTCGGGACGGAGTCCCAACCTACAACTCGCTAATTGGCGTGCCGAGCACCTCCGAGCCTTTGACGAACAGTTCCAGTTTGTCGAGGCCCATCTTCTCCAAAACCGTGAGGTGCAGATCGACCGGGTGGATCGGTCGCGAGGCGGGATAGCCGCCGTCGGCCGTGCTCGAACCGATGACCGTGCCGCCCGGAGTGCCGCCGCCGGCGACGACCAGCGAGTAACCGAACGGCCAATGTTCTCGGCCGCCGATGCTGCTGATTTCCGGGCTGCGTCCGAACTCGCCCATCGCGATCACCAGCGTCGATGCCAACAGGCCGCGCGATTCGAGATCGTTCAGCAGCGCGGTGAAGGTTCGGTCGAAGATCGGGCAGAAGCGGTCCTGCATCCGCTCGAACAAGCGGTAGTGCAAGTCCCAGCCGCCATCGCCCCCTTGTTGTTCGTCCTCAGCGTCGCCGCTCCAGTTGACTTGCACGAACGGCACACCCGATTCGATCAGCCGGCGGCCGAGAATGCAGTTCTGGCCGAAGACCGTGTGCCCGTATCGCTCGCGCAGTTCGACCGATTCTTCGTCGATGTTGAGCGCTCGCTTGGCGTGCGTCGACGTCAGCAAGCCGAACGCCTTGCGTTGCAGATCGTCGAACCGAGAAGCATCTGCCGCTTCGGCTCGCCGCTGAATCTCGTCCAATCCGGCGAGCAGCGATTTGCGATCGGTCAGCCGCGAACCGCCGACACCGGCGATCGGCTCAATCGACGGCGGAATCTTGAAGCCCTCTTCGTGCGTGAAGCTTTCGATGCGGAACGGATCGTGAGCGGCTCCCATTGCTCCGGCGAGCTGTCCGCGCAGGTCGGCTCCGCTGACTTTGCAGTTCGGCCCGATGGCCGTGAACGCCGGCCACTCGCCCGAACGGCGTCGAGTCAAATACGACACCAGCGATCCCATGCTCGGCCGCACGCGACCGGGGAATGGCACACCGCCCGATGCCATCGAGCCATTCGTGCTCCCCGTCAGCGCGACCGTTCCACCCTGATTGTGGTCCTTCATGTCGTGAGCCATGCTGCGGATGATCGTGAACCGCTTCGAGTTCGCCGCGCACATCGGCAACAGTTCGCTGATTTGCATTCCTGTCGACGCCGTCGCGATCGGCGAGTAACAGCCGCGAATCTTCGCCGGAGCATTCGGCTTGGGATCCCACATCTCGTGATGGCTCGGCCCGCCCCACATCCACAACAACATCACCGACTTCACCGGCGAGTTCGATTCCGCCCGCGCGGCTCCGGCCAGCCACTGCGGCAGCGACAGCCCCAGCGCCGAGCACGCTCCCATCTGCAACAGCTCGCGCCGCCGGATGTGCTGGCAGTCCTGAGTCCGCAGGTTTCCGAGGCCGATCATCTCGCAATCTCACGTCACGGGGTGAGGAAACTGATCCGAGGCCGAACAATTACGGCAACACAGTGCCAGAATCGGCCGCTTCTCGCAAGAGTCTTCTGGATTCAGAACGTCGTGACCCATCAGTTGGCGCGACTCATCGGGCGCTGCTGCGGGATTCGAGCGAATCCCAGTCGAGGATCAATTCGCCGCCCAGCGACAGGTGCTGATGTTTCCAATTTGTGAGCAAGTCCAGGCAAGCGTGATCGATGTACGAAACCTCTTCGACGTGCATGTGGACGATGGAGTTACCGGGGAGCGATTCGAGGGCTTTCGCGATTTGAGGGACTCGGAAAAAGGTCGCGGCTCCGCGGAGACGCAGGTTGATCGTGCGGTTGTCGGCGGTCTCTTCGCGTTGAATCTCCAGGTGCGACAGCGTGTAAAGCAGGTGGCCGCTCGCCAGCAGCAGGCCGCCGATCACACCGGTCAACAAGTCCGTGACCACAATCAGGACCACGGTGGTGAAGTAGATCACGATCTTGAAGCGGCCATACTCGCCCAGCTTTTTCGCGATGCCGAAATTCATCAGCTTGACGCCGGTGTAAACCAGAATCGCCGCCAGCGACGAGGTCGGGACTTGCCGCAGGACTCCAGTGAACATCGTCACCGCCAGCAACAGCCAAATGCCGTGCAGGATCGCGGAGAGCTTCGTCTTGGCACCCGCTTCGACATTCGCCGAACTGCGGACGATCACGCCCGTGATCGGCAAGGCTCCGACCAAACCGCAGAGCATGTTGCCGACACCTTGAGCGGTCAGTTCGCGGTCGTAGTTGGTGCGGAGCGTCGGCGTCATGCGATCGACGGCCGAGGCGGAGAGCAGCGTCTCGGCGCTGGCGATGATCGCCATACCGACGGCGGCGGCGAGCAGCGAACGCCAGTCTTGCCACGTTGTCAGGCCGGAGACGGCGGGCCATGCGACCGCATCGAGCAGTCGTTCGGGCAGATCGACTCGCTTGAGTTCGAGCCCAAAAGCAACGCACACAACGGTGGCGACGACCACCGCCACGAGCGGCGCGGGGACAATCTTCAGGCGTTTCGGAACGAGTGACTTCCAGAACACGAGGATCGCAATCGTCACCACTGCAACGATCGCCGGGCCGCTCAAACCGCCGGCCGCCACGATGCCGTTCCACGCGGCCTGCGGGATGCCGGCCAAGTTCGCCACGCCGCCGCCGATAGGTTTGCCGTCGAGCATGATGTGAAACTGACTGCCAAAGATCAGCAGACCGATCCCGGACAACATCCCTTCGATGACAGCGGGCGAGACCGCTCGAAACCACTGGCCCAGCTTGCAGACGCCCGCGAGAAATTGCAGTGCGCCGGCAAGCAGCACGATCAAGCCGATCTTTTCGTAGCCGTGCGTCCGAGCCAGTTCATAAACGACGACGCTCAGCCCCGCCGCCGGGCCGCTGACTTGAAGAGGGCTGCCCCCGATCAATCCGACCACAAGACCGCCGATGATCCCGGTGATGATGCCGACGCTGGCGGCTTTTTCCGGCGGAACTCCCGACGCGAGGGCGACTCCCATGCACAACGGCAAGGCCACGAGAAACACCACAATCGACGCCAGCAAGTCGGCGGCGAATGTCGAACTCGAACGATTGGACTGAGGCTCTGACATGAAACTCACTTTACTTAAATAAAAGGAATGCACACTCGACCTCTCACCTCGTCACCAGCGTCCATCCGTGTGACCCATCAGGTCAAGGATGCCGTTGACGATCGACAGCGGGTGCGGAGGACAGCCGGCGACATAAAGGTCGGGGGCGAAGCGGCCGAGGAACGAACGGTCAAGTGCCGGGGACGGCTCGAAGATGCCGCCGGAGATCGCGCACGCGCCGACGGCGATCACGACTTTTGGGTCCGGCATGCCTTCGTAGCACAGTTCCAAAGCCTCGGCCATGTTCGCGGAGATCGGGCCGCTGAGGATCAAACCGTCGGCGTGACGCGGTGACGCCACGATGTCGATGCCGTAGCGTCCGCAGTCGAAGTTCACGTTGGCCATCGCGTTGATTTCCAGTTCGCAGCCGTTGCAGCCGCCGGCCGAAACCGAACGCAGTTTGAGCGACCGGCCAAAGATTTTGCGGATCGCCTCGGACGCTTCGACGGGTCCGAGTCCGCGACCTTCATGAACGAGCAAGCCGTCGCGCGTGCGAGAGGCGGTGCGATATCCGGCGGTGAACGCGATCTTGTCTTTCGGACAGACGCGCACGCATTCGTCGCACCACACGCAGCGGCCCAGGTCCAGGCTGAACTTCTGCAATTGAATGGCCGTGGTCGGGCAGCAGTCGGAGCACTCGGTGCAACCCTGCTGGCACGGAGTGTCAGTGATGACCGGCAGGCCGCGAAACCCGACGGGATTCGCGGCTCGCACGTCGGGCACGAACTGTTTGCCTTGCGAGTCGCGGACCTTCAGGGCGTCCAATAGATTCATGTTGTCACCTTGGAACTAATTAGCCGGAACGCGCTAGCGTCCGGTTCTCGTCATGGTCGGGAAACCGGACGCTAGCGCGTTCCGGCTGATGGGCCAAAGATCGCCTTGAAGTTGTTTCACAAATCGTTGCCGCAGTACGAAAGATCGAAGCTCTTGTTGCAGATCGGGAAGTCGTAGATCGCGTTGTTCTTCACGGCCTGAGCCAAACCGAACCAGTTGCGAAGCGACGGGTCTTGCACCTTGTAGTGCGCGACCTTTCCGTCAGCGTCGGTCTGAATGCAGTGCATCACCTCGCCACGCCAGCCCTCTTCGCACGAGACGACGATGCAATTCGGACGCGGCTCGGCTTTCGGCGGTGGTTCGGCTTCGACCTCGGGGAGCGTGTCGAGCAGTTGCATGATCCAGTTCAACGACGTGTCGATCTCGTGAATGCGGATCAAGCCGCGTGCCCAGCAATCGCCGGTCGATTCGACAACCAGTGGGATCGGGTGCTGGGCGTACGCTCCGCCGCGCAATTCGTTTCGCAGATCGCACGACAAGCCCGACGCGCGGCCCGCCATGCCGACCAAACCAATCTCCTGCGCGAGCGGCGTTGGGACCGTGCCCGTCGTGCAGAGACGATGCTGGACGGTCTTCGATTTCTGAAAGAGGTTGTTGATGATCGCGATGTCGGTCTGCACTTGCTGCACGGTCTTGCGGACGTCGTCTTTGTGTGACTGATTGAATGGGAAACGCAGTTCACCAGGCCGAAACCAACTGCGGCCGAAGCGGCTGCCGCAGAGCCGCATCGAAAGATTGATGACCGAGGTTCGCAGTCGCCCGTAAGTCGAACTGCCGGGCAAGAACGCGACGTCGGTCGCTAAACCACTCAGGCCGACGAGGTGCATCGCCACTCGTTCCAGTTCCAAGCCGAGACTGCGGATCGCTTCCACTTCGAGCCGCACAGTCAATCCGCACAAGGCTTCCCATGCTCGGCAGAAGCCGAGCGTGTAACCCACCGCCGTGTCGCCGGCGATGCTCTCGATGAGGGGCGGAATCTTTCGGGGCGATGCTTGTCGCAGCAGCGCTTCCGCTCCGCGATGCTGATAGCCGAGATGAATTTCGAGGTGATGCACCGTCTCGCCGTAGCACATGAAGCGAAAATGCCCCGGCTCGATCACGCCGGCATGAATCGGTCCGACGCCGACTTCGTGAACCTCTTTGCCCTTCAACTTGTAGAACGGGTAGTCGTTCATCCGTTTGAGGTTTGTTCCCTCGAAACGGATCGGCTTGAGCCACGGATGGCCGGGCATCGCCAAGCCGTATTGCTCGTGGATTTCGCGCTCAAAACAGTGCAGCGAGGGGAACTCGCTGGTCAGCGACAGATAGTGCTGAGTCCCTTGGCGACGGCCTCGAAAATGAATCAGACCTTGCTCACGATCGACGAACACGGCGTGTAGCTCAGGCGTGCTATCCGCAGGATCGGCCGACGGACTGCCGAACAAACTGAGCAACCGTTGGCCGCGCGCGAAATGATCTTCGAGCCGCTGAGCAAAGCCGCCGAAGTCGAGCGTTTCTAGTTCGCTCAGCGGTTGCAGCAGTACGTTTGGATGAGACATCACCGTCCTCCCAGCGTCGCGGCGACTTCACTGACCAGCGAACTGACCGCTGCTGGCGAGTAAATGCCGAGGGACACCAGAATCAACATGAACAACACACTTCCCGCGTTCGACAGCATCGGTTCGGAGATGCGCGGCCCCTCGTCCGGCGAGTCGCCCCAGATCATCGGAAACAACGCTCGGCCGCTGGCGATCAACACGATGGTCAGCACGATGCAAATGAAGAAGAACACCAGCAGATAGCCCCCCTCGACCATGTTGCTGAGCATGATGACTTCGCCGAGAAAACTGCCGAACGGAGCGAATCCCAGCAGTGCGAAGACTCCCAGCATGAAGGCCCAGCCGCTGAACGGCATCACGCGGATCAGGCCCCGCAAGGCCGAAATCTGTTTCGTGCCGAATTGAGCTTTGATGTTCCCGCAGGCCATGAACAGCACCGCTTTCACGAAGGCGTTGCTGATGACGTAGAGCACGACTCCGTAGCCGGCGTTCTTGCCGACCCCCAAGCCGAGCGCGATCGTTCCGGCGTGATTGATCGAGGCATACGCGATCAGCCGCTTGTAATTGTCCGTCGTGATGATGTGCATCGCGGCGACGGAGATCGACAACAAGCCCATGACGATCAGCTCTTCACTGATCAAGTCGGGGTCGAAGGACCGCAGCAGGCTGACCTCACGAAACAGGGCCAGCATCACGCAGTTGAATTGCACGGCGGACAACATCGAAGTGATTGCCGGCGGGGCGTGGTCGTAAGCGTCCGGCAGCCAGGAATACATCGGAGCCAGCCCCAGTTTCGTCCCCAGGCCGAACACCATCAGAGCCAATCCGATCTCCCACCACAGCGTCTCGCCGAGTGACGGAATGTTTTGTAGTCCGTCGATGAAGAAGGTCAGCTCGTGTTCGCCGTGTGCTCCGCCCATCGCGCGAGCCAGGCACAGCAAGCCGATCAGATTGAAGCCCAGGCCGATCACGGAAAACATCAAGTACTTCCACGACGCCATCAAGGCGGCCGGGCTGCGGCCGTAATGAATCAGCGGAGCAATCGCCAACGTCCCCAGCTCCAGAAAGACCCACATGGCGATCAAGTGATTGCTGAGCACCGCGAGCACACAGGTCGCAAAAAAGAGCAGTGCCCGCGCGATGAAGCCTTCAAACGCCACTGGCATCAGCCCGGCGGTGATGCGATGCCGGACGTAAATCGTGATGCCGAAGAACACGAGCGAAATCGTCAGCAGAAACAACAGCGAAGTCGCATCCACCACAAAATACCGGCCAAGCCAATACGTTTCCGAACCTGGGCTACGGTTCGCGGCGACCACGCCCGACAGCAACAGCTCCACCAACGCCGTTCCGACCAGCACGCTACTGGCGGCTCGCCCGCGACAGGCGGGAACTCGCATCAAGCAGGCTCCGGCCAGCGGAACCACTGCGCACAAAAGGGCGATCATAGAGTGGCCTTCTCCTCTGCTTCTTCGCCGTTGGCCGGCATCGACAAGAGCTGGCCGAGGTATTGGCCGCACGTTAGCACGAGAATCACAAACACCAGCGAAATCCCCAAGAACACCGGCAGCGGCATCGCGTGTGGCGAGAGCAACTCGACGAGCGTCACGCCTCCCTCAAAAGTCAGCAGGCCGACGATCTGTCCCAGTGAGTGCGTCTGATTGGACAGCACCAGCAACCCGATCAAGATGGCCGCCGCCGCCGTGCCGACTTGCAGCGACTCCAGTGAGTCTTCGGGCGACACCTTGCTTCCGAAGATGAACGCCAATGCGACCAGCAGAAACGCGCCGACCCACTGCACCAGGTTTTTGGCGATCAGCGAAAAATCACTGGCCGTCTCGTGCCCGCGCATCGAGCGAAAGAGATACCACGGCACAAACAGCGCATGAACCACGAACAGGTTCGCGTACTCGCAGAACAATGACAGAGACCAAGGGTTGTGATGAGCCGCCAGGATCAGGCCCAGCAAGGCTCCTTGCACGCCCAACCCAATCACGGCCACGCGCCACGAGTGAAACATCAGCGGCAACAGAAACGCCGCCACATAAGCGATGAAGAGATTCGTCAATGGAACTCTCCTTGGTTGGCGGTCACCAGCACCAGCGACGTCAGCACCGCCAGAAAGGCCGCGAAGGTGAACAACGGCAAGGCTCGGAACCGCAAGCGGGCGATCAGCGATTCAATCAAGCCGACACACACGGCAACCAGCACGATGAACGCGCCGGAAAACAACACGGCGAGAATCGGATAGCTTGTTTCGGAAAACGGATTGAGCACCGCCGCGATGATTCCCGACAGCATCGTCATCTTCATCGCCGACGCATATTGGACGATCGCCAGTTCGGGACCGCTGTGATCGAGAATCATGACCTCGTGAACCATCGTCAGTTCCAGGTGCGTCGTCGGATCGTCAGCCGGCACGCGAGCCGCTTCGATCAGCAGCACAACGAACATCGCGCCCGCGAACGTCACTCGCAGCACCGCGTCGATCGCCCACGAACCGTTGGGAATCACCAAGTCCTGAAACGAATGCGCTCCGCCGGCCCAAGCCAAAGTCCCCAAGCCCAGCAGAAATACCGGCTCGGCCAACGCCGAGTACGTCGCCTCGCGGCTGGCTCCCATGCCCTCGAAGGCGCTGCCGGTGTCCAAGGCGCTCAGCATCAAAAAGATCTTGCCGAGTCCCAACAGATACGCGAACGCCACGAAGTCCCCGGCAAAACCCAGCGGCGCGTAACCCGGCACGATCGGACCCAGCAAGCTGGCGGTGATCGTGGTCGCCAGGATGACCAACGGCGCGATCGGAAAAATCCAACTGGTGACTTGGCTGTAGACCGGAGTCTTTCTCAAGAGCCGCACCAAGTCGAACCAAGTTTGATACAGACGTGGTCCGCGTCGCCCGGCCCACAGCGATTTGACACGGTTCACGATGCCGATCACAAAGATCGGCGCGACGAACACAATCGCCAGATGAAACACCAACAAAAAGTTAGACATCGAATGCACTCCAGGTCGCGGCGTCATTTCATCGCGACCAAGGACACCAGGATCAGCAGTCCGGCCAAGCCGATTGCGAAAGAAAAACGCGTGTCTTCCGGCAATCGGCGCATCACGTTGCCGACGACCTGCTCGCCATTGCCGAGCAGCTTGAACATCGTCTGCTCGACACCATCCACGCAGTGCGTGTCGTAGTGGCCATCCTTCGGGAACACGCCCTGCGGCAGCTCTTCCCGCGTAAGGAACTTCAGCAGATCGCGAAACACCGCCACCATCGGAGCCGAGAACGACGAACCGCTGTACTGCATCCGCGTATTCGGCAACGTGTAACCACAGCCCCACGTCACATGCCGACGATTCGACTTCGGCAACAACGCAAACCGCAACACCAGCAACACCACCAACACACCGACAAAGATCGCCGAGATGAGAGTCAGCGAATTGATGAGCGGCAGCGGCACGAACGTCATGAGTTCCGCCGGTTGCGTCCGAGACAGACTCAGCAGCACGCGCGTCGGAGCTTCGATCAGCTTCAAGCCCAGCATCGGACACAGGCCGATGGCCAGAATCCCGATCAAGTGCAACACCATCGGCACGATCATGCAGGGATGCTCGCGGGCTTTCGCGTCCACATGATGCGGGTCACGCGGCAGTCCCAAAAAGATCAGCCCAAACGCGCGAGTGATCGACAACGCGGACAGTCCACCCACGATCGCCAGCACACCGGCGAACAACATCATCGGCATCCGCCCCAGCCCCAATTCGGGAGCCGGCTGAACCAGTCCGTAATACAGCAGGAACTCACTGAGAAACCCATTGAACGGCGGCAGCGCGGCGCTCGCCAAACTCCCCAGCAGAAACAGCGGCCCGGTCCACTTCATCGACTTCAGCAACCCGCCGAGCTTTTCCAGATCAATCGAATGCGTGAATCGGTAGATCGAACCTGCTCCGTAAAACAGCAAGCACTTGAACAACGCATGGTTGATGATGTGCAAGATGCCGCCGCCGAATCCCAACGCCGCCAGGATCGGCCGATTCGTCGCCAGTCCGAGAATGCCCAGCCCAAAACCAATCCCACAGATGCCGACATTCTCGGTCGAGGAATACCCCAACAGCCGTTTGATGTCCCGTTGCGTGATCGTGTAGAGCACTCCCATGAACGCCGACATCGCCGACACGGCCAGCAGATACCAACCCATCCACAACTCCGGCTCGCCAACCATCAGGATGAACTTCAGCATCCCGAACAGCCCCGCCTTGTGAATCACGCCGGACATGAGCGCCGACACATGCGCGGGCGCGGCCGAGTGTGCTCGCGGCAACCACGTATGAAACGGAAAGAAGGCCGACTTCAACCCAAACGATGTCATCAACAGCACGAACGCGATGTTCCGCGCATTGCTGGGCTGTCCCAGAAACGTCTGAAAATCCGCAAACTGAAAACTGTTGGTGGCCCCGTGCATGATCATGATGCCGGCCACCAGAAACAGTAGGCTGAGATGCGTCGAGACTAGATAGTTGAACCCGGCGAATCGAATCTTCTGGTTGCGAGAATCCCAGATCACCAACAACCAAGCCGACAGCGCCGCGATCTCCCAACCCACAAGAAACGCGAAGGCATTCTGCACCGTGTAAACGATGACGTAAGAAAGCTGCACCATCGACAGCAGCGCGAAGTGCATACCGACATGCCGAGGCCCACGAATGTCGTGAGCCAGATAGCCGGTGGCGAACACCGAACCAAGAAACGTCATCGGCAGCGAGAACGTCAAAAAGAACGCTCCGACCGCGCCGATTCGCAAATCAATCCGTTCAACCGGAAACGACCACAGCAACACGCCGGTCAGTTCCGGGCCACCGAACAGGATCGGAATCGTGTCCGACAAAATGCACACGCAGGCGATCGCTTGTGAGACAAGATTGACCCCAACTCGAACCCGATTCTTCGGCAGCAACACAGTCAGGATCGCGCCCGCCACCAATGCGATCGTTCCAAACAACATGCGATCCATGACGTCTCCGAAAAAGTGACGTTGCGTTGCCAGCAATTCGTCAAATCAAGATCGTTGGAAACCGGAATCAATGGGCGCGCGAAATCGTCCACTGGAAAAACCATTTGGAGCGAACTCGGCAATGAAAAGCCTTGCCCGTCGCAAAGAGCGCGCGACGGCAGAGCAACGAGCGCGAGAATTCCGCTCAGGCAATCGGCGGCCCGCGCAAGAAATGAGCCTTGCGATGCCGAGCGCGATCGAACTCGCATTCCTCGGCAATGTGCGCTGCGTAGGTGACCTCAAAGGCGAACACGCAGGGCTTCGAGTCCGCGAGCAACACAAATTCGCCGGACTCTTCGATCTCGCTTTCCTCAAACGCTTCGACGAGTACGAAGGGAACAAACACATCCGCGTCTGCTCGCGCCGACATTGCCACGGCGAAATTGAGCAACGACGAAAACGCCACGATCAGCAGCAACAGCACAGCCAGAGATCGGCGTTTCCAAGTGGTCATGGGCTGGGTGTGTATCAACCCGACAACACTGCTGACAAGCCCCAACAGGATCGCACGACGCAGTCTGCGCGAGCCAGAGCGCTCGCCCTCGCTGACGCTTCAGGTTAATTTGGACCTGTCGATCACTCGTGGACCTTTTTGGAATCTCCGATGACACTCAATTCCTCTCGCCGAGCGTTCCTCGCAAGTGCGGCTGGCTGTGCCGCGTGGGCGATCACGCCCTACACTTGGACCGCCAACGCCGACGAAAAGACGACTCCCAAATCACCAAACGATCGCTGGCGTATCGGCGTGATCGGGCTGAGGTATCAAGGCTCGGTTATCACGCGCGAAGCGCTGCCCTTCGGCGACGTCGTGGCGATTTGCGATGTCGATCGCCACGTCCGCGAACAAGCACGAGCCAGCTTCGGCAGCACGGCGACGCTCTTCGAGAACTACACCGATTTGCTCGCCCGCAAGGACATCGACGTTGTCCTGATCGGCACGCCCGACCATTGGCATGCGAAGATGCTGATCGACGCCTGCCGAGCCAAGAAAGACGTCTACTGCGAGAAGCCGCTCACTCTGACCGTGGCCGAAGGACAGCGCGTCTGCGACGTCGTGAAGGAGACCGGCCGAGTTGTGCAGGTCGGAACGTGGCAGCGTAGTGATGCTCGGTTCCGGCTGGCGGTCGAGATGGTCCAGGCCGGCCGCATCGGCAAACTGCGACGCATGGTCGTCGTCATGGGCAAGAACAAGACCGGTGGCCCCTTCAAGCCAACGCCGGTGCCGAGTCATTTCAACTGGAATCTCTGGCAAGGACAGACCACCGACGTGCCGTACTTGGCCGAACGCAGCCACTACACGTTCCGCTGGTGGTACGAGTACTCCGGCGGCGAGATGACCGACACGGGAGCGCATCATCTCGACATCGCGCAGTGGGGCGCGGACTTGCAACACTCCGGCCCTGTCGAGATTGAAGGGACTGCCAAGTATCCGACAGTCGAGAACGGCTACAACGTCGCGCTCGATTACCACGTTCGCTACCGCTACGCGAACGGCGTCGAACTCGAAGTGCTCGACGCGCCGCGCGGCGACTACAACCGCGACGGCATCATGTTTGAAGGAGACACCGGCCGCCTCTTCGTGAACCGCGGCACGATCGCCGGCCGCCCCGTCGAAGATTTGAAGTCACAGCCGTTCGGCCGCAACGACTTCCACATCTATGCGAACGACAACTTCGATCGCCCCGAACGGATGGGCAAGATCGACGCGATCAAAAACCACATGGGCAACTTCTACGACTGCACGCTCAGCCGCCAGACACCGATCTCCGATGTCGTCAGCCAGCATCGCTCGGTCAGCCTCTGCCACCTCGGCAACATCGCCATGCGCGTCGGTTCGAAGCTGACCTGGAATCCAGAGACCGAACAGTTCGCCGACTCACCAGCCGCCACCAAGCTCTTGAGCCGCGAACAACGCAAAGGCTTTGAAATCGGCTAAGCAGTGTTTCAAAACGTAGGGTGAGTCGAGTCATCGAGACTCACCAGCAGGTAGATGATTGGTGGGTCTCGATGACTCGACCCACCCTGCCTCTGGCGCACGATGCTCAGCGAGTCTCCGCCTTCGGGATCACGATCGCGGCGAACGCGCACAGGCCGAAGCCTTTGGTTTTCATCGTCGCTGGTCGCACGCCATCGGGAGCGTGGCCGTTGAGGTTTGCGAACAACGTGCGGCCGTCGGCACTGAGTTTCACGCCGTAGGTGCCGCCGGGGACGTAGCCACATTCCTGTTCGAGCGTGTCGGCCAGGAAGGCCAGTACTTTTTGGCGGCCGGTGGCGATCTCGTATTGGATGACGGGCGTCCCCTCTTTGAAGGCTTGGCCGTGAGCTCCCGGCAGGTAGTACACGAATCGCTGATCCGGCGAGAGCACGCAGACGGCGGTGTACATGCCGGTCAGCCAGTTCGGGCCGAGCATCTCCAATTCGTCGCTGCCGACGCCGTAGCGGAAGAGTTGATTCGTCTGATGCGTGATGCCAAAAACGAAGCCGACCTTCGATTCGATGGTCGAGGCCCGCATCCCGTGACTCTTTGGAAACGACGACTTCTTCGGGACGAGTTGCTTCGTGCGAGCGTCGTAAAGCGACAGGCTGGTCTCGCCGTTGAACAGGATCGAGCCGTCGGTTAGCAGTGCGAAGTTGCGGTTGAATCCCAGCGAGCCGTCGGCTCCTTGAAACACCGGTTGCTTGGTCGTGAGGTTCAAGCCCCACAGAGCGTTCCCTTCGCCGGCTTCGAGGTTGCACCACCAGATGTTCCGCTTGTCATCGACCAACGACGTGGCGGTGCAACGCTTCGGCGGCAGGTTGGCGAAGACTGACGATTTACCGGTCTTCGGGTCGTACTGATAAATCTGAGCACCCGGCAGCGAGTCGCTCCATTTGTACTCTGGCTTTTTCGCGCGGTTGCCGTCGTTGAGTGTGCCGCAAAACAAAATCGTCCCGTTCGGCCCCTCGTCGATCTTCGCATGAATCTTGGACCACGCGGGCTGTCCCGGCTCACGAGACACGATTGCGTTGACGTCCACGACTTGTGTCAGAGTTTTGGCATTGGGATCCCAGCAGTAAATGAAGCACCGCGCATCGCCTCCGACGTCGTTTCCATGATCGCCGATGCCGCAATAAACGCGGCCGTCATGCGCCACGCAGATGTCGCCCCACGACGACCACAACCGCCGCGAGATCGCCTCTGGCCCCAACTCGCGATGAAACGCCAAGTTGACGGTCGGTGCCTTCTTCGCCATCACGAAATCGGCCGCTCCTTCTTTTTCGCGAGCAGCGACGACGGAGTCAGGCACTTTCAAAAACCGCTTCGACTTCAGCGTCACGGTGCCGTTGGTTGAGCCGCGCAATTCCGGCGGCCACGGATTCTCCTCGGCGAAGCATTCGGTGAAGAACTGCGGACCAGCGAACGCGACAAACAGAGTCGTCAGAATCTTCAGAGCACGCATGGTGGAACCTCGCGGGATTTGTGGACGAGTGGGTGATGCGCGACGGCGTGGAATTGTTTCCTGGGTTCGGGACAGCCAAACAACCCGTCCACGAACTTGAAGCCAACCTCTCGCGACACCTACTCTTCACCGGACACAGTGTTATCAACCGCCACCTGCACCGAAAGGATCGCCATGAGTCAGCGAATTGTGATGCGCACGGGAGAAGCCTTGGTCGAAGCCGCCCCAGCCTGGTCGGCCGCCGAGCCAGAGGTCGTCATCGGCGAATTGGACGGACCCGTCGGGAATGCGATTGCCAATCTGATCGGCGACCAGTCCAAGGGGCACTCGAAGGTCTTCGCGATCCTCAACTGCGACGTGCAGGTGCGACCGGTGACGGTGATGGTCAGCAAAGTCACGGTCAACAACGAGAAGTACACGAACATCCTGATGGGGACCGTGCAGGCCGCCATCGCCAACGGAGTGCTGGATTCCGTGCGAGCCGGTGACATCCCGAAAGACAAGGCGAATGACTTGGGGATCATCGTCTCGGTGTGGCTCGATCCGAGCGTCGTTCACGAGAAGATCGACCACGCGATTCTGTTTCAGACGCATCGCGCGGCCACCGCCAAGGCGATTCACAAAGCGATGCACAACGAACCGTCCATCGACTGGCTGCTCGAAAACCAGGAGAAGACGACGCACTGCTTCCATCAGATGGCGCTCGATGGGCAGATTTGAGGCGGCACGAGCGCAGTCGTTAGTTCTGGTCTTGCCCAGTGAGATGCTGTTCGACTTGATCGGCCTCGGAGGCGATTTCGAGGACACTCCGCCGAATTTCTTCGGGGGCGACCGTCGAGCGGGGATAGGCATTGATCACCACGAACATCTTTTGCCCGTCGATCTCGCGGATCGCGAGACTGCCGTGCAGCACGACGGCGTTTTGCAGGAGGGCTTGCTCGTAGTAGCTGGGTGTGGCTCGGCAGCAGGTCGAATACAGCAGAAGGATCCGCTCGTGAACGGCGTGTGGAGTCGGTTCGAGGAAAACCCTCTGCTGGCGATTCCCAGGCAACTGTCGCGTGACGCAATAGTTTTCGCCGTCGCAGACCCAGGTCACGGCTCGGTCATTTCCAAAAGCTTCGATCAGCAGCGATTCGAGGTCTCGCTCAAGTCCAAGCACAGCGTGTAGCAGCAGCGAGGCCGCCGCCGCATCGGCTGGTCGCCGATCGGGATTCGGTGCGGTCAGCAGAGTCACGCATTCCGCCAACTCCAGAGACAACTCCGGCCGCAAGTCGCGAATGTTCGGGACGGTCTCGGTTCTTCCGCTTCGAGCAAGTTCGGAGAGCGAGACTTCTCGCCACGGCACTCGGCCAATCAACATCTGAAACAGACACAGGCCCAGAGCGTACACGTCGCTGGCGGGCGAGGCGGCTTGTCCCTGAAAAAGTTCGGGAGCCATGTAATTCGGAGTCCCACAAAGCACATTGGCGAGGGGATCATCACCGGCAGTGAGCACTCGTTTGGCCAAGCCGAAATCGCCGATCTTCGCGATGCCGGAGCGCGTCACCATCACGTTGTCTGGTTTCACGTCACGATGCACGATCCCCGCGCGGTGCGCGGCGGCCAAGCCGTCCGCCACCATCGTCGCAAGCCGCAAGGCTCGGTCGGCCGGCAATGGTCCTTCCTCACGAATCAGTTGCTGCAATGAACGGCCCGGAATGTATTCCATTTCCAAAAAATGCGTGCCCGCCATCTGGCCGACCGCGTGCAGCGTGACAATGTTGGGATGAATCAACGCCGCCGCCGCTTGCCCCTCTTGATGAAACCGCGCGACATACTCGGCGTCACAAGTGCCGCGTCGGGGAGACAGAATCTTCAACGCGCAGTGACGTTGCAGATCATCGTGCATTGCCAGATACACGCGCCCCATCGCTCCCGCGCCGACCAGCGAGACGCACTGATAAATGTGAAGCTTGCGTCCAATCAGCGTGTCCTCGCCACGCCGCGAGTTGTCGACAACGGCGGCAATTTGCTCAGCCGACAGTTCCGGGAAGCGCAACGCGTAGTCACTGACCGCCGGTTGTTCGCGCCGCGTGACGCGAAAATCGACCTCCAGTCCCAGCAGTTCCACGAGCAGCGCCTCACGCTCCTGCGCTGCCAGACCGGTCAGGAATGATTCGATGTCGGGCGACTGACTGGCCGCCAATGCCTGCTCGAACTCATCACACCGAGCATCGACTCGGCGAGCTGTGGCCAACGACTCGGAGACTGTACCACTCATTCAGAGACCTCGGTCAGTTGCACGGCATTAGAGTTGGATCAACGTGTAGCGGGTGGCACTCATTGTGGATCGTCAGAATGGGAATGCCCAGATGTGTCCGAATCCCGACAGGCGGGAGAAAGATTTGTCAAACCGGACGGCTGCGGGCGTCGCATCAGAATTCGAGAGACACAATAATCAAACCGCTGGCGTTTGGCCTCCGATCAAAACACTTTGAGGAAACCGTGATGTTTTCTGGCGATGCTGCGGTCACGGAAGTCACGGCTTGGCTGCGCAAGCTCGAAGCGGGACACGACCTCGCGGCCCAGCGGCTCTGGGACGTGTTCTTTGAACGGTTGGTGCGTCTCGCCCAAGAGCGAATGCGAACCAGCGATCGCCGAGTCGCCGATGCCGAAGACATTGCTCTGAGTGCCTTCGCTAGTTTCTGTCGCGGAGTCGAGAATCAACGCTTTCCGGAGCTGACCGACCGGCAAGGACTGTGGCGGCTGCTGGTCAGCATCACGATTCACAAACTGCTGCATCTGCAACGGGACCAGAATCGGCTCAAGCGTGGCGGTGGCTTCCGCGCGATTGAATCCATCGTCGATTCCGACGCTGATCGTTCCGCTGTGGACCAGCTCATCAGCCGCGAGCCAACTCCCGAATTCGCCGCGCAGGTGGCAGAGCAATACGACCTCTGGATGCGCGCGTTGAACAGCGAAGAACTCACACGCCTGGCGGAATGGAAACTCGAAGGCTTCACCAACGACGAAATCGCCACGAAAAGCGGACGCACGACTCGCACTGTCGAACGCAAGCTGAACCTGATCCGGAAGATTCTGGTCCACGAGCTCGCGGAACCGCAGTGATCACTGGGTAGCCACGCTCGCCAAGAGCGTGGGTGGATTCGTGGAGAACCCACGCTCTTGGCGAGCGTGGCTACGCGGGTTCACTTCGAGACAGTCGATCCGGCCAGCGAACGAGTTGCCGCTCTCGTTCTTTCTGAAATTCTTCAATTGGGTCGATGTTGGGATCGATCTCCTCTTCCATGACCTTGAAGAAGCTGGAGCCGAGCACGCCGAGAATTCCGGCAAAGAGCGCGAGGCCGGAGACGAAAGTGAACATGACGATGATCCGTCCCAACGGCGTGACAGGACTGAGATCGCCGTAGCCCACGGTGGCGACTGTGACCATCGTGAAGTAGGCCGCGTCGAACAGGTTCCCGAACTTGTCAGGCTGGGCGGGATGTTCGGTCTCGAAGACGGCCACGGAGCAGAACATTCCGATCACCGTCATCGAAAAACAGAGCGGTTGCAACGCAGGACCGGCTCGATAAAAGCCCAGCGCGACAAGTTGCAGCGAGCGGGAGTATCGAAAGAACTTGAGCAGCCGGAACACTCGGAACGTGCGGACGAGGTGCAGCCATTCGATCGGCAGGAAGAAGCCGATCCAAAAGGGAGCGATGGAAATCAGGTCGATGAATCCCAGTGCCGAGTGTGGGTAGTGCCAGCCGTGTTGATCCTGAGCGTCATCGACCCAACGCAGGACGTATTCGACGGTGAAGCAGACGGCGATGAAACATTGCACCCACCAGAAGAATGGATGGGCATGTTCGGTCGCGCTGGCTCCTGTGGAGATCTCGACGAGGTACGTGACCGTCCCCGCCAAGACCAGAAACTTGAGCCACGGGTCGGCCGCTTTGAGGATGCTCGCGACTTTGGGCATTGATTCACCTTCCTTCGCGCTGTCTCAGTGACAGTCGCAAACTAACCCGAAGCGTCAGCGAGGGCGGACGCTCCAATCGGTGATGAATTCGAAGCGGAAGCTCTGTGAAGCGCTCGCCCTCGCTGATGCTTCGGGTTAATTGGCCCCTTGGCTTCAACCTCGGATGAGGTGCGGAACGAAGCGACTCGTGTTGTGCGTGATCGGATTCTCGTCTTCGCGGATTCCCATGCCGCACGCGGCATCACCGATGATCCAGCTTCCCAGAACGGCGTGGCCACGGCCCAAGTTCGGCAGCGGATGAAACGCTTGATAGACCACCGCTACTTCGGAGTACGGGCCGTCCGTTTCAGTCAGCACCGCACCGCGTCGGACGAGCTGAATGTTGCTCCCCTCGCGAGACAGAATCGGCTTGCGGACGAAGTCTCCCGTCAGCGGCTCCCAAGAGGCGGGCAGCAAGTATTCGCAGTTCGGAAACAGCTCCCACAGCAGGACCAGCAGAGCCTTGTTGGACAGCAGCATTTTCCAAGGCGGCTCGATCCAGTGCGTCTTCGCCGCGAGCAAGTGTGACGAGAACTCTTCCGCGATCATCCATTCCCACGGATAGAGCTTGAACAGACAGTCGATCGGAACGTCGTCAGTCCCCACAAACGTCTGCCGTTTCGAGTCGAACCCGATGGCGGACACATCGAGATACTCCGTGACGATCCCGGCCTGAGCCGCCGTGTCTCGCAGATAGGTGATGTTGCCGAAGTCTTCCTCGTGACCTTCGGTCGCCGCGAAGCCGAGTCGCGTCATTCCGTGTTCACGCAGATATTTCCAGGCGTCGATCAATTGCTCGTGCAAGCTGTTGAACTGATCCAGTTCAGGATGCACGGACTCCAGCCATTGCCATTGCACGACCGCCGCTTCGAACAACGCCGTCGGAGTGTCGGCGTTGTACTCCAGCAACTTCGGGGGCGTCTGGCCGTCGTAAGCCAGATCGAATCGACCATAGACCGTCGGTTCGTCGTTGTCCCAGCTCGCGCGAATCCATTCGCGAAACGCCGGAGGAATCCGAAACTCGTCGAAGCGATCGTCATCGAGCACGACTTGCACCGCTTGCAAACACATCTCGTGCAACGTGTTCGTGGCGGTCTCGATCTCTTCAATCTCCGCGAGCGAGAATTCGTACCAGCCACCTTCATCCCAGTAGACATCGCCGTCGATCGTGTGGAAGGTGAACCCCAGCTCTTCCACGTCGCGACGCCAATTCAAACGGGGCGGAGCAATCACGCGACGCATTACGAGCCTCCCGAAAAGAACGAGCCAATTCGACCAAAGCCACCGGTTGATACGGACGACACTCGGCTCGTCCCGGTCGCAGCGCTCCCAGAACGACCTCCCACAAACGACGAACCGTAATGCGAGCCGTGACCAGTCGTCGCGGGTGTGCATTTCGGCTTCGCTGGCTCACCGGGTTTGGCGGGCGTATCGCAGTCGCTAGCTGTCTGGTGAGCCGCAGGTGAATGGACCATCGTTGGCGATTGACCGCAGCCAAACGCGGTCATCGCAGGAACCAGCAAGGTCAACGCAACTTTCGTACTTCGTTTCATGACGAGATTCCTCCCGCGGAAATGTGGAACGACAGCAACTACAGCATTGAGACAATCACGATCGCACTCACACCCAGCAGCAACGCGGCCACAACCACTCCCACAGCGATGTTGCGCTCTTCAAGCTGCTTCTCGATGTCCAGCCGCCGCGTGACCACTTCAAACGCCTTGAAGCCAACCAGCATCAACGCAATTCCCAACACTCCGAATGCCGCAGTGCCCATCAGAGCGTTGATCAGGGCCTGAGTTTCCACGGGAATCGACGCCAGAATGGAGAACGGTGACATGCAAGAGATCTCCAGCAACAGAGAGGTGACGGATTGGTCGTGCGAAGCTCAGATGAGCCTCTCCCAAGATCACGAGCTTGATCAACGATTCGATTGGCAAATCAGAATTCAGTGAACAAGGGCGACACACCTGACGCCTAGATGCCCGAATCGCTCTCGGCCCCGACAGGAATTCTGGATTCTGTCAGGGGCTAGCGCCGGAGTTCGAGGTCGGGGCCGCTTCCTCTGAGCAAAGTCCCGATGTCGGGGCCGGAGCGCGGACGGGCATCTACAAGTCGTCTCGGCAGCGAACACGGACTCTGAGTTTCGATGCCGTTCAACCTCGCTCGCCGCGAGCCTCGACCCTCTCCCAACAACCAAAGGATGCCCGCTCATGTCGGAAACTGAACTCGGAAAGAAAAACACAACAGGATCTGCCCAACTTGAGTCACTTCGCGCAACCCAAGTGCCGCTTGGCATCTCGCTCGTTTACTACAGCCTGGCGTTGATGCTGCTCGCCATCATTGGCATCTTCGGGTCACCATTATTTCTGCTGTCTGTCAATCCGATGCTGGTCGTGCGGGCGATTATCGGGTTTGGGTTTTTGATCCTCGTGGCCAGCGTGCTGAGCCTCGTGGGCACGGGTCTCTGTTTGACGGCACCGAATAAGATGGCTGGCAAGGGAGCCATTCACCTCGCAGTTGCCCTCAATGTCGCGGCAGTCCTCATCTGTGTGGCCAGCCAGTTCACGACATTACCCCGGTGGATCGTCGCCTCGTCAAATCTGCCTGCGATCGCTGGCTTTGTGTGCTTTCTGGTTTTCTTGATGCATGTCGGTAGTTTCATTCGCAATGACGAACTCACGAGCCGGGCGGAGGGACTGCTCAACCTTGGGATCACACTCGTCGCGGTTATGGTTCTCATGGCCGCCAGCGCCTCTGTGATGCCAATGGCCGGCGCGTTGCTCGGACTGTTGACGTTCATTCTCGGTGCCGTGGGCTTCCTTCGTTATGCGCGCCTGCTGCATGACTTGAAGCAGGCTTTCGCTCGCAGTTGATTCGGCAATCATGCTGCGTACATTGAGGTGACGAGCAAGCCCCGCAGGACGTTCGAACTCCTGATGTTCCTTGAAGCAGAGTGCGTCACTGGCAAAGCTCGACTGCATATCAAAGAACTTCAACATGGCGATTGATGTCACCTGCGAATGCGGTCGAGAGTTTGGCGTCACGAATGACTCCGTGGGGCGCAGCGTGAAGTGTCCCGAATGCGGGTCGTGGGTCCGAGTGTTGGCTGCGGTTACCTCCGACGAACTGGCGCGAACCATCAAGGATCTGACCAACGCTCCGGAGAATCAGGCCTCCGAACATCGGTGGCTTGCGTCTGGCCTCTCATTGGCAGTCACCGAACATGGCTGGCGACTCGTGGCTTCGACTCGATCCTTCGAGCATGCAATTCCGTGGTTGATCCCTGGTACCGCTAACGCTTTCATCGTGGGGTTCGTAATTTGGCAGGGATTGCGGCAGCGACTCACTGCAGGCGCGTTTTGGATTGCACCGCTCCCCCTGGCACTCTTCGCGCTCTTGGGCTGTGTGGCCGCGATGTTCCTCTTTGGACGGATAGAGTTCATTGTTGAAGGAGATCAGGGCACCGTTTTCACCGGTGTAGGCAACCTCGGCAGAACGCAGCACTTCGTTTGGTCCGATGCGTTGGAAATCAACGATGAGCACATGACCCTTCGTGGTGGCATGGAATGTCACGAGATCGTCCTGTACGGCGCAAGAAAGATTCGGACCGGCAAGTTTCTGACCAAGGATCAATCCAGTGTCCTCCTGCAAACGCTCCAACGATTGCAGCGGCCTGAACAGCGTGATGATGGCTCCGGACGATTCGCGAAACAAAGTGAGTCGCTGGACGGTCAGGCTGGGGACGAACGACACCTTCGGGAACTTCCAAGGGCAATCAAGATCATCTGTGAGTGCGGCAACAAGTTCTCGGCCAATGAAGAGTTTGCAGGCCGAACCGTGACGTGCCCGGAGTGCCTGTCTGAGTTGGACCTGTCACAGGCAACGATCGAACGAGCCTTACCAGGCGATGAATGGGACACGGAGGTTTGATGTGCTGTCATTGGTTCGGAACCAATTGGGACGTCTGATTCCTCAAACCAAGACAGGTTCCGTTTTCAACGGCATCTGGGTGATGCGTTTTTCCAATCTTGATTGACCGAGTTCGTCCAGAAAGAATGTCGCGGCCATTCTTGTTTTCGACTTCATTCTCTACTTCGTGATCAGCGTCACGATGCCCGCCGACCGTACTCGAAAGTGAGACACACCATGAAATCTCCCTACCTCACACTACAGCCCAGTGAGCAGACCATCGTGACGGCTGCGGCCACGATTTATGCCGCCTACATCGCCGCCGGGCGCGTCGAAGACGGCAAGGAGTCCGCATGGATGGATCGCGCCCTCAAGGCCGCGTTCCGAATCGCAAAAAAGGCGGACGAAACCGTTCAGGCGGATCAGGAACTCGACTGAGCGGACCGATCAAGTGGCTGCGACTATTTGAGGAAACCGTTCATGCCGATCACCGTGACCTGCGACGAATGCTCAGAGTCTTATCGCTACATCGACGACAGCTCGTCCTTCCAATCGTCATCGTCGAACGCTTCTTCTTCGATGGCCTCACCATGCACGGTGTGATCGAGTCCGAAGCCTTTCTCTGACGGCGAGCGGCGTTCCTCAGCTTGCTCGCGTTGGCGGAGGTAGAGCTTGACCGGGACTTCGTGGAACGGAAGTTCTTCGCGGATCACGCTCAGCAGGTAGCGCTGCCAGGAGTTATCGAACAGTTCCGGGTTGTTGCATTTGCAGACGATTGTTGGCGGTTCGGTCGCGACTTGCGTGGCGAAGAAGATTTTCGGAGTCTGGTTGCGTCGCACCGGCGGACGGTTGCGAACGACGGCGGCGCGAATGACTCGGTTGATCTCGCCGGTCGAGACGCGCGTGCGGGCTTGCTTGAAGATGTTCTGCGCGAGATTGATCAGCTTGTGGACGTTGCGGCCGGATTTCGCCGTCAGGAACGCAACCGGGGCGAACTTCAGCGAGCCGAATTGATGGGAGAGGTACTCGCTCCAGCGGTCCATTGCCATCTCGGCTTCTTTCGCCAAGTCCCATTTGTTGATGACGAAAATGACTGGCTTGTGCTGCGAGACGATTTCATCGACGAGCTGCTTGTCGACGCGCGAGACGGTTTCGGTGGCGTCGAAAAACATGAAGACGACGTCGGCTCGGCGGATGCTCTTTTGGGCGCGGACCATGCCGTAGAACTCGACATCGTTGGCGAGGCTTTTCTTTTTGCGGACTCCGGGTGTGTCGATCGCCAGCAGACGCAGGCCGTCGATTTCAAAGCGGACGTCGATGCTGTCGCGGGTCGTGCCGGGAATCTCGGAGACGATGCAGCGTTCTTCCTCGGCCAGCGCGTTGATGAAAGTGCTCTTGCCGACGTTGCGGCGGCCGACGATCGCGAACTTGAGTTCCGGATCGGAGGCAAGCGATGCGCCGTCTTCCGATTCGTGCTCGGCCGCGGGTGGCAGGTGTTCGAGAATTGCTTCGATCAGTTGCTGGCGGTTGAGGTTGCCGATGACGCTGGTGGAAACCGTCGGCCCGTTCAGCATGCGATAAAATTGCGGGATGTCCTCGACGGCCCTGGGAGAATCGCACTTGTTGACGACGAGCAGCTTGGGCTTGTTGATCGGACGCAGGCGATCGGCGACGACTTGGTCGAGCGGCATCGGCCCGTCTTTGCCGTCGACGACAAACAGGATCAGGTCGGCTCGGTCGATCCCGATTTGGATCTGCCGCTCGACATCTTCCGACAGGTCGTCGCGGTCCACGATGCCGATGCCGCCAGTGTCGATCAGCTCGAAGTAGCGGTCCCCTTCGTTCATCAAATACGAGACGCGGTCGCGAGTCACACCCGGCGTCGGGTCCACGACGGAGACGAGCTTGTGAGCGAGCCAATTGAGAATCGAACTCTTGCCGACATTCGGCCGGCCAATGATGGCCACTTGTGGGACGGGCATAGGCGGGGATCACGGAAATCGAGACAC
>CAMDPK010000013.1 GCA_945904015.1 Candidatus Kuenenia stuttgartensis
GATTCTGCGGTGAATGCACCGGGGGGCTGACGCCGCCCCGCTCGCCTCGTTCATTCATGGGTGCGCGGGTCATTTACCAAGTGCCTCCGGCCGAGCACTCGTCGACTTCAAGACTTCCACGAAGATGTCTTCAAGCGTCGGTTGTCGAATTTCAAACTCAATGAGCAATCCTTCGTCACGCAACGCAACCAGTCGCGAATCCTCGCCGCCGCGCAGCATGATTCGCCATTGCCGGTCGCGCTGATGCTGGCTGATGATCGTGCCGCCGAATTCCGGCAGAGTCGTTGATCCATTGCCGAGCGTAAGTGTCAGCTCGCGGACTTCGGCCTTGAGTTTGTCGAGCCGCTCGACCAGCAGCAGTTCTCCTTGCCGGATGATCGCGATCACGTCGGCGATCCGTTCAACCTCGGCGATTTGATGGCTGGAAAGCAGCACCGTCCGGCCGCGAGCAGCTACGTCCACCATGCTTTCCAAAAACTCGCGACGGACGACCGGATCGAGACCAGAGGTCGGCTCGTCGAGCACGAGCAGTTCCGGTTCGTGGCCCATGCACAGCGCGAGCGACACTTTCGAGCGCATCCCTTTCGAGAGTGATTTGATTTTCTTGTCGATCGGCAATCCGAACTGGCCGACGTACTCGCAGAACCGCTGATAAAAACCGTCCGCGTAGAACCCGGCGGCGAACCAGCCAATTTGCTCGATGGTCATCCACTCGTACAGCGCGGGCCGATCCGGGACATAGCCGACGCGCTGCCGAATGACCTGCCCATTCGCCTGGCTGTCGAGTCCAAAGACGTGCGACCGACCGTTCGTCGGTTCCAGCAGGCCGAGTAAAATCCGAATCGCCGTCGTCTTGCCGGCCCCGTTGTCGCCAAGCAACGCGACGACCGATCCCGGCTCCGACGACAGCGAGAAACCGTTCAACGCCACCTGATTGCCGAAGCGTTTTGTGACCTGATCCCAGGCAAAGACCTCGCTCATGTGTCCGCTCCCTTCTTGCCACGTTTTCCTTTGGCCGATCGTTCGAGCCGAACCAATTCGTCTTCGACCAGCGAGCGAATCTCGTCCGCTTCCAACCGGCTGCTGTGAGCTTCTTCCAGCACATGCCGCATTCGCTCGCGCAGCAGCACGAGCCGTTCTTTTTCGCAATGCGCGACCGCATCCTTGGTCACGTTCAAGCCGGTGCCTCGCACGGCTTCCAGAATCCCCTCGCTGGTCAGGTCGCGATACGCCTTTACGACCGTGTTTGGATTGACGGCCAGTTCTTTGGCAAGTTCGCGAACCGAGGGGACCATCTCGCCGGGGGGCAGAGTGCCATTGGCTACCGCGAATTTCACCTGCCGCACAATCTGGTCAAAGATCGCCAAGCCGTTCGTGGGATTGATCGAGAAAAACATGGCCGCCGCCTCGAAGTGTTCTATCGTGATAGAACAGTAAAACAATCCAGCTCGGATGGCAAGTCTCATAAAACGGTTTCACGGCTGTCGGCGAACGGCGTTCGGCTCTCGGCCGGAAGCCGATCGCCGTCGGCGACAGCCGCGATACCGTTTTTGGATGCGATTGTTACAAACCGCTCCGCGTCGAATGCTCGTGATCCACACCGATCAAGAGAGGACAAACCATGCACCACCGTTGGCTGCGGATTCTCGTCGTGGGAGGCTGCCTGATGTCGTTACCTCGATTCTCCGATTCGTATGGTTCAACCGCCGAGGCGGCTCCGCCAAAAGCGTTGCCGCATCCGGGACGTTCGGTCGTGATTGCCAAGAACGGCATCGTCGCGACCAGTCATCCGCTGGCGGCGCAAGCGGGCTTGGACATCCTCAAGGCTGGTGGCAACGCGGCTGACGCGGCGATCGCGACCAACGCGATGATCGGACTCGTCGAACCGATGAGCTGTGGGATCGGCGGCGATCTGTTCGTGATCTACTGGGACGCCAAGACCAAGAAGCTGTACGGTCTGAATGCCTGTGGGCGGAGTCCGTACAAACTGAATCGCGAAGTGTTCGCGGCGAAGAAGCTCGACGAGATGCCGGAGACCGGGCCGCTGTCGTGGTCGGTGCCGGGTTGCGTCGATGGCTGGGAGATGTTGCGGTCGATGTTCGGCACGCTGTCGTACGACAAGCTGCTCGCATCGAGCATTCAGACGGCTGAAGAGGGATTCCCGATCAGCGAGATCATCGCCGGATATTGGTCGGGTTCTGCGAACAGCTTGTCGAAGTGGCCGGACTCGGCAAGGACGTACTTGCCGAACGGAAAGGCTCCGAAAGTTGGCGAGGTCTTCAAGAATCCGAATCTCGCGACGACGTACCGTGCGATCGCGACGGGCGGGCGAGACGCTTTCTACGAAGGTGCGATTGCCGAGGAGATCGTGCGGTTCAGCGAGGCAAACGGCGGCTACTTCTCGAAACTGGATTTCAAGGATCACACGTCCGAGTGGGTGCAGCCGGTCAGCACGAACTACCGTGGCTACGACGTGTGGGAACTTCCGCCGAACGGGCAGGGGATCGCGGCCTTGCAGATGCTCAACGTGTTGGAGCGGCATGACCTCAAGTCGCTCGGCCCGTTTCATCCCGACTACCTGCACTTGCTGATCGAGTCGAAGAAGTTGGCGTTCGCGGATCGCTCGCGGTTTTATTTCGATCCGGCGTTCGGCGTGCCGCCGACGAAGGAATTGATCTCCAAAGAGTACGCCGTGAAGCAGGCCGCTCGGATCGACATGGCTCACGCGGCCAAGCAAGTTGTGCCGGGCGATGTCGATGCGAAGCTTGCTCACGGTGACACGATCTATCTGACGGTTGTGGACAAGGACCGTAACTGTTGCTCGTTTATTCAGAGCAACTATTTCGGCTTCGGTTCACAGATCGTTCCGGGCAACGTCGGCTTCGCGTTGCAGAATCGCGGCTGCTTGTTCGCGCTCGATGCCGAGCATCCGAACCGGCTGGAGCCTCACAAGCGCCCGTTTCACACGATCATTCCGGCGTTTGTCACAAAGGATGGCCAGCCGCATCTGGTGTTCGGCGTGATGGGTGGCGACTTCCAGCCGCAGGGGCATGTGCAGGTCTTGATTAACATGATCGACTTCGGCATGAACGTGCAGCAGGCGGGCGAGCATCCGCGCGTGCAACACACCGGCAGTGCGACCCCGACCGGTCGGCCGATGTCTGCGAACGGTGGCGGCGTTGGGCACGAGTACGGAATTCCGGCCGAGACATTGAAAGTGTTGACCGACCGCGGCCATCAACTCGCCGCGCCCGGCGGAGCGTTCGGCGGCTATCAAGCGATCCTGATCGACCACAAGAACGGCGTCCTGCACGGCGGCACCGATCCACGCAAGGACGGCTGCGCGGCCGGGTATTGATCTCGTGCCTTCGTCGGAAGTCCGTCGAGAAGTGTTGCTCCCTCGGCGAGGGGCGATAACATCCCGCCCGGTTTTTGGTAGACGGAGAATTGCGTTTCGTTGGGAGCTGACGATGCTGGTTTTCTGCGTGATTGTGTACATGGTCGCCACGGTGGCCGTTGGTCTGTGGGCGGCGACGCGAGTGAAGGACTCGAAGGACTTCATGGTCGCGGGGCGATCGCTGCCGTTGTACATGAACTTCGCCTGCGTCTTCGCGACTTGGTTCGGGGCCGAGACGGTCTTGTCGGTGTCGGCGACGTTTGCCAAGGACGGTTTGGGTGCGGTGTCCGGCGATCCGTTTGGTGCGTCGGTGTGTCTGTGTCTTGTGGCGTTCTTTTTTGCGAGGACGTTTTATCGGTTGGAACTGATGACGATCGGCGACTATTACCACTTGCGCTACGGCAAGTTCGTCGAGGTCATCACGTCGCTGGGGATCGCCAGTTCGTACCTCGGTTGGACGAGTGCTCAATTGTCCGCGCTGGGGCTGGTGATCAACGTCCTCTTTCCAGAGTATCTGACTCTGAATCAGTCGATCATGGTCGGAGCGGCCATCGTCACGGTGTACACGATGTTTGGCGGCATGTGGTCGGTCGCTCTGACGGACGTCATTCAAACGGTGGCGATCGTTGTGGGGCTGATCCTGGTCGCCGCGCTGCTCGGACATCGGGCCGGCGGCATCGATGTCGTGATCGACCATGCGTATCGAGCAGGGAAGCTGAATCTCTTCCCGCATGTCACAGCGTCGGCTTGGCTGATCGCCATCGGTCAGTTCATCACGATGGCGTTGGGTTCGATCCCGCAGCAGGACGTCTTTCAGCGAGTGACCAGTGCCAAGAACGAAAAGACGGCACTCATCGGTACGTTTGGAGGCGGCGTCTTCTACTTCTTCTTTGCGTTCGTGCCGATGTTCATCGCCTATTCCGCCATGTTGATCGATCCGAGTCTGGTGGAGTTGTTTCAATCCGAAGACACCCGAGTCGTGCAGCAGATCCTGCCCTCGCTGGTGCTGAAGGCGACTCCGATTTGGTGCCAGGTGTTGTTCTTCGGAGCGTTGATGTCGGCGATCCTCTCAACCGCCAGTGGCACGCTGCTCGCCCCTGCGAGCGTGCTGACCGAGAACGTGCTGCGTGTCTTTCTGACGCGACTCAAGCTGACCGACCGCGCCATGCTGATGATGCTGCGCAGTCTGCTGGTCCTCGTGGCGATTGTGGCGACGACGATGGCGGTGAACTCCAACCAAACGATGTACGAGATGGTCGAAGCGGGCTACAGCGTGACACTGGTCGTCGCCTTCGTGCCGCTCGTCTTCGGCATCTACTGGAAACGAGCGACGACGCAAGGAGCGGTCTTCTCGATCTTGCTCGCTGTGCCGGTTTGGCTCGGTTTCAAATACTCGTATTTCGACGAAGGGAGCCAGGAAATTTGGCGGTGCGTCCCGCCACAGCTCTACGGTTTGGCCGCGTCGATTCTCGGAATGCTGATTGGCTCAATGATGCCGAATTGGATTCAACACCGACAAGCAGATCACTCCGAGATCGCCAATCGTCGCAGCCCTGCGGCTGGGCATTGACCGATTGCCCGATCCGTAGGATGGCCGCCCCTGTTTGAGATCTGAAATTTGAGATTTGAAATTTCAAAGAGACGACCGAGGACCGCCATCCTACGGTCCTCACCCGGACTTCCGCCGTCGCCACGCCGCGAGTGGGTACAGCACCGGCCCGCTCGCCATGATCGCAAGTGCCAGGCCGACGACCTTCCACAAACCGTCTTCCTGCACACAGTAATACGCTCCCGTGCCGATGCAGAGCAGCGGCAAGACACACAGCACGACGGCCACGCACCAGCCGCCGGGGACTCGGAAGGGGCGTGGCAGAGTTGGCTCGCGCCATCGCAGCACGAGGAACGACAGTAATTCCAGCGACATCATCGCCGCATAGACCGTCACGGCCGCTGAGGCCAACTCTTCCAAGTCCCGAAAGACGAGGATGACGACCGTGTAGAGCGTCCCTGAAACAATCAGCGATACCCACGGTGCGTCCCAGCGATTCGTCTTCATCAGAGCCTTCGGCAAATACCCGTCTTGCCCCATCACGAATGGCACGCGGCTGTAGACCAACACGAGCGCGGAATACAACCCGATGGCGGAAATCATTCCCATCGCACTGGTGAATTGGCCGAGCCACGGCCCAGCGATTTGTTTGGCGGCGGTGCTCCATGCTCCGGTCGTCCACTCGAAGTTTTCGGTGCCGAGCAGTGCCAGTCCAACCATCGACGGCACGACATAGACTCCGGAGATCAAGAGGACGCTGATCAGCAACGCTCGCGGATAATCGCGACGCGGGTTTTCCATTTCGCCGGCGATCGTCGAAATCGAATCCCAGCCCATGTAGTTCCACAGCACCAACGGAATCGCGGTCGCCAATGCTGGCCCTAGCGTCGTGCCCGGAGTCAGCAAAGGTGTCACTGGGCTGAGCGGAAAACCTCGCGTCAAACCTTGGTACAACCCGACCAACACCAGAATGAGGAATGGAGACATCACGAGCACGAAGAACAGCTTCGCGAATCTTCCAATCGTGCGCGAACCGAAAAGGTTCAGCAGCACGAAGCTCCAGATCATGCCAATGATCAGCCCTTTGCGGAGCCAGTAGTTTCCGTCCGTGGCGAATCTCGGATCGAGAAACGCCAGATAATCACAGAACATCGTGGGATAGAGTCCGATGTCGATGAACGTGTAAAGCCACGCCCACCATCCCTGACAGAATGCGCCGAACGGCCCCAAGGCCCGTTTCGACCAAGCGTAGTAGCCACCCTCTTCGGGGATTGCCGTTCCCAACTCCGCGCAGACCAGCGCGATCGGAACGCTCCACACCAACGGAGTCACCAGCATCAGCAGCACGGCGAATCCGGGGCCGGCTGCCAAGATCTTTTCCACGGCGTACGCGCCGCCGCAGACATTGAAAAAGATGATGCTGACAATCGCCGATAACGACAATGCGCGTTTCACGGCAGGAGTCTTTCGGTTACTCGTAGACCGGCATCGACGGATGTGGCCACATCGAGACGGGCGAGGTCGGCTCGGTCAACGACGTGAGTTGTTGCAGCAGGTCGCGGATGACTGCTTCGGCTTCGATCTTTTCATTGATCCAACGCTGGCTGGCTGAACGCCAGGCTGACTCGCGGACGTTGAGTTGTTCAGCTTGCGTCTGCAAATCGCCTTCGAGTTCGCGGAGCGAGCGTTCTTGCGACGCGGCCCATTCGGAGAGCGTTTGTTGCTCGGAACGGAACTCATCGCGCTGCGTTTGGAAGAGTTGTCGCATCTCGTCGAGTTCACCGCGTTGCTCGATCAATGCGTCACGCAGCCCGCGATAGTGGCCGGAGAGTTGTTGCTGGGCTTGATCGAGCCGCTGCTGGGCAACGTCCACGCCGCAGGCTTGAGTCATCTGTGCCCACGCCTCCTCGATGGCCATGCGCATTTCGAGCGTTGTGCGGTGGGTCTCTTCCAATTCGGCTCGCAGCTTGTCGAGCCGCTCGCGACGGCCTTCCAAGTTGTTCGCGTGTAGCGCGAGCATGTCCTGCTGGCGACGCAGGTCGGCCAGTTGGCCGCCCCGTTCGCGTTCCCAATCGTCACGTTCGCGTTTGATTTGTTCGCGGTCATGCTCGGTGAATTGCTCGAACGCTCGCTGCGATTTGAAGAGCATCTCCCGTTCGCGATTGACGGAGCGTTCTCGTTCTTCGAGCAACGCTCGCACGCGGTCGAGTTGCGATTGCCGCAACCGGATGATCGCGTCCCCTTCTTCGAGTTGCCCGCGTGCCCGCTGTGACTCTCGGCGGAATTCATTTTGGGCGGCTTCAATTTCCTGCCGCGCCTTCGCGAGATGCTCTTGCTGAAACCGCAAACGGTTTTCGAGGACCGCCCGTTCGTGCCTGAGTTCCGTGAGCTGCTGCTCACGCTGCCGAGCGAACGCTTCTTGGCCTTCTTGCAGTTTGGCCTCTTCCACACGCGTCGCGGCTTCCAGATCGGCGAGTTGCTGCTGACGTTGCGCGAGAAGTTCGTGACGAACTCGCGTAACGGCGGCCTCGTGGACTTCGCGCAAGTGATCGAGGTCAGCTCGTTCACGGTCTCGCTGTGCGAAAAATTGGGTGCGGACGTCGTCGAACTCGGTGCGTTCGCGGATCAGAGACTCACGCTCGGCACGCAATTCAACGGTGAGAACTTCCTCGGTGACGTCCTGTCGGACTCGCGATTTCGCGGCGTCGAGGTCGAGCAGTTTGACTCGGTACGCTTCGTCGAGCAGTTGCCGCTGTCGGTCGAACTCGGCCTGCTGAACTTGTCGGTCAGCATCGACCGTCGCCAGAGCTTGCTGCAACCGTTCTCGTTCGGCAGCGACTTTGCTGCCAACTTCGGCTAGCAGGCGGATGCGGTCGGATTCGAGTTGCTCGCGGCGTTTGGCGAGATCGGTTTGCTCGGTACGAAGCTGCTCGATCACGGTTTGTTGCGATGCGATCTGTTCCGCGAGCGTCGCGTCACGCTGCCGTAGGATGTCCTCTTTGGATTGCAGTTCTTGTTCAGCTTCCTGTTTCCAGAGCCGCAGTTCACGTCGCTCGTGTTCGAGTTGCTGAAGTTGATCGGCGAGAATTTGTTCGCGCCGGTCAAGTTCAGAGAACCTCGCTCCGAGATCATCGACCAATTTTCTGGCGTGCGCCAGCATCTCGTTGTGCCGTGGAGCGGGAGCGGTGTCGAATTCCGGCCTCGGGACCGCTGATCCGCCGGGATCAACCGGATCAAAGCGGGCGACTCGGCCATCGGCGAGCGGCACAAAACGAGACGACGGCTCCAGGGAGCCGTCGTGAGCATGCGGTCTCAATTCAGAACGGTCGGCTTGCGTCTGGTCGCTCATTCCGGGAGTCCTTTCCCATTTTCGATTTTCGATTTGCGATAGAGAATGCCAAGGCGATTCAATCGAAAATCAAAAATCGGCAATCGAAAATCGCTAGAGCGTCTTGTCGATCATGCTTGCCAGCTTGGCCTTGTTGACCAAGCCGACCGAACGATCGACCGGCTGGCCGCCCTTGAACAGGATCACGGTCGGGATGCCTTGAATGCCATATTGCGACGCGATGCCGCCGTCACTGTCCGTGTTCACTTTGCCGACGCGCGCCTTGCCGGCGTAGTCGTTGGCAATCTCTTCAACGGTTGGGCCGAGCATCTTGCAGGGGCCACACCACGGAGCCCAAAAATCGACGAGCACCGGCTGGCTGCTCTCCAAAACTTGCGCGGAGAAATTGGCTTCCGTGAACTCCAAAACATTTCCGGCCATGACAAGGAACCTTCTGCAAGTGGGATGCGATGAGGTCGGTCTCCGAACTTCAGTCCGTTCAGCCCTCAAAAGTCGCGGGATTATTGGGCAACACCGAAAACCTGTCAACGCGATGCTGCGGCCGCTGCTCGTCACGAGGTTCCTGTCGCGGACGAACTGGCCGCGATATTCTGTCTTCGCCGTTTGGGCGGAATTGCCACGGATTTTGAAGTTTGAGACTCCGGACACTTGGGAGCTTGCCGTTCATGTCAGCCCAGTTGCAGCAACGCCTGCTTGGTGAGTTGGAAAAGCTCGTACTGATCGACCCGCACACGCACATCAACCAGCTTGATCCAGCGTCGCACACGTTGGCGGACATTCTGGGTTACCACTACTACACCGAGTTGGCGCATTCAGCCGGCCTGCCGCGCGAACAAATCGAGCAGCCGGGCATCGACCCCAAGGAGAAAGTCAAACGGCTGGTCCCGAAGCTGGCGGACATCGAAAACACCGCTCAATACAGTTGGCTGCTGGAGATGTGCCGCGTTTTCTTTGGCTTCGAGGATGACCGCATCACGCCGGCGAATTGGGAAGCGTTGTACGACTCAGCCGCCAAAAACATGGCGCAGCCCGATTGGGAAGAGCAGGTGCTGCGGATCAGCAAGCTCGAACAAATCTTCCTGACGAACAACTTTGACGACCCGCTGACCGGCTTCAACACGCAGCGGTACATCCCGTGTTTGCGGACGGACGACCTCGTCTTTCATCTGACGAAGCCGGAGACTCGCACGCGACTCGCGAAGGCGACTGGCATCGAATTGAGTGGTGCCGCCTCGCTGAAGCAAGCGATCGGCAAGCTGTTTGACCATTTCGTCTCGAAGAATGCGAAAGCGTGCGCGATCTCGCTGCCGCCGGATTTTGAGCCGATTCGCATCGAAGCCGCCTCCGCCGATCCCATTTTGCGAGCAGTTGCCGCCGGCAAAGAGTTGTCCGCCGACGAGCAACGAACGCTTAGCCGCTTCGTCTTCTGGACGTTGGCCGAGCAGTGTGCGGATCACAAATTGCCGTTCGATTTGATGATCGGCGTCAATCGCCGCGTGTACGAAGCCGGTGTCTATCAGGGGCAAGACTTGTTCGACCAGCGCGTCTCGCTGATCCAGTACAAGGCATTGTTCAACGCGTTTCCGCAGGTGGTGTTCCCGATCTCGGTGCTCGCTCAGATCAGCAATCAAGAGCTGGTCAGCTACTCGTGGATCTTCCCGAACGTCGTGACCAACGGACACTGGTGGTACTCGAACATCCCGGCCTACATCGAGACCGATTGCCGAGCTCGCTTGCAGGCGGTGCCGCGAACCAAGCAGATTGGCTACTACAGCGACATGTACAAATTGGAATTCGCGCTGCCGAAATTTGGGATGTATCGCCGAATCCTGGCCAAAGTGCTGGCCGAGGACTTCGTCGTGGGACGTGGCTGGCCGGAAGAGCGAGCTCTGGAACTCGGCCGCCAAAATCTGCGGGGAAATGTCGAGACGATCTTCGGAGTGGGCGGCGAGTAACATCCATCCATCAGCGTTGCCTTGTTGCAGTGTCGCTCGGCGGCAAATACCATCTTCGCCACTCTGTGGAAACGGCGTGTGTCAGTAATCACCCCGTCTTTGTTGGATGTTGGGGAACAGCAGTCATGGCGACGTTGGTTGTGTTGCAGGGGGGGAAGGCGGTCGAACACCCGATCCCCGATGGGGAGACGGTTCTGGGTCGGCATCCGGGCTGCACCATTCAGTTGGATTCCAACACTGTGTCGCGGCGGCACGCGCAAGTGACCAAGGTCGATGGCAATTATTTCATCGAAGACTTGGGGAGCGGCAACGGCACGTTCGTCAATGGCAAGCAGATCGAGGGCAAAGCCCAACTCGTTCACGACGATCGCATCAAGCTTGGTCCGATCCTGCTGCGGTTTCAGAGCGAAGGCTCGGCGTTGGCTGCACCGGCACAACGGCCATCCATTCCTCGCCCCCAAGCGGTGGCTGAGACGAATCACGACATCGACTTCGTCGATGAAGCGGACGACGGTGCGACGATCACTGGAACCTTGGTCGGAGTTGGCGCTGGCGGCGGCGGCCAATACGGAATGTTGGATGTCCGGCCAGAAGTCAAACTCAAGGCCGTCATCGAGATCACGCGCAGCTTGGCCGGCGTTGTCGATGTGACCGCGATTTGCCCGAGGATTCTGGATGCTCTGTTCGAGATCTTTTCGCAGGCCGACCGTGGTTGCATTCTGCTCAAGGATGAAAAAGCCAAATTGGTCCCGCGAGCCATGAAGCACCGCCGGGCCGGGGAAGATGCGACCGTTAAGCTCAGCAGGACGATTCTCAACAAAGTGCTCAGCGACAAGACGGGGATTCTGTCGGCCGATGCCGCCAACGATGCCGCGTTTTCCGCCAGCGAATCAATCTCCAGTTTGGATATCCGTTCGATGATGTGCGTGCCGTTGCTCAGCCACGAAGGCGAGCCGATGGGCGTGATCAGTATTGATACACAGAACCCGATTAGTCAGTTCAACGAAGAAGACCTTGATTTGTTGATGGCTGTCGCGGGACAAGCGGCGCTGTCGTACGAAGGTGCTCAACTGCTGGTCAGCTTCATGGAGAAGAAGAAGCAAGACGGCGAAATGGAAATCGCTCGCAACGTGCAACGCGCGTTGTTGCCGACCGATCTTCCCAAAGCCGAAGGCTACGAGTTCTACGCTTCGTATGATGCAGCCCAGGCGGTCGGCGGCGATTACTACGACGCCGGCATGTTGCCCGGAAACAAGATCTTTCTGTCATTCGGCGACGTGGCGGGCAAAGGCGTTCCCGGGGCGCTCATCATGTCGCGCATGTCGAGTTGTTGCCAAAGTACGATGCAATTCGTCCACGAGGTCGGGCCTGCTGTCGAAGCGATCAATCACCACATGTGCGCGAACGCCGTCGAGGGGCGGTTTGTGACCTACGTGTTGGCGATCATCGACTTGACGACCCACGAAATGACTCTGGTCAACGCCGGCCACATGTCGCCGATTATCCGCCGTGCCGATGGGTCGCTGTTCGAGTTCCCCGATGAGTCCGTCGGTGTGCCGATCGGTGTCGTGGATGGCTATCCGTTTGACGTGCTCAACTTCAAGTTGGAGCCAGGCGATCTCGCGGTTCTATTTACCGATGGTGTCAGCGAAGCGATGGCCCCCAATGACGACCTCTACACGCTGGAACACCTGCGAAAGTTCATCCTCAATGGTCCGAAGAAGGCGGATGAACTCGGCAAGGTGTTGCTGGCTGACGTCCGCCGTCACGCCAACGGACGCCCGCAGAATGACGACATCACGATCATGACCTTCGGTCGCAATCCGGTGTGATGTGTGTCGGTTCTTCCAAATGAATCAAGGCCCGCGTGTCGTGCAACACGCGGGCCTTGTCGTTGGCAGAGAAGATTCGGCGATGCGAATGATCGCCGGCGGGGACGTTGGTCAAATTCGCCTATCGCGACTTGATGACGATTTCCGTCGTGGCCTCGACTTTGCGATAGCCGAGACTGCGAACGACTTCGAGAACTTCGCTCCAGGTTGGGAACGGTCGGCCGCTGCGGCGTTTGTAGGTGTCCATGGCATTCATGAACTCGACTTCGTCGAGCGAATAGTCGCGCTCGCAAGTGGTCGGATCAATTTCGCGTCGACGTTGGGCCTTGCGGCGTGGGTCGCCGGCACGGCGCTCGACGCCATCTGACGGTGCTCCCTGAGACGGAAAGCTGCGGCGGTCGTTGACGCGGCGGTCCTTGCTCAAACGCTGTTGGACGACTTGATCCATTTCCATGGTGGCGGGCATAGCTGGCTCCGAGAGGGAAAACTGAGCGAACCGAATGGCTCAAAAACTTGATGTGTCCGCAACGGCGATGTCCCAGAGGTGCGAGTCGTTGCTGAACGTTGAACTTTGTCACACAACCGCAGACTCGGCAAATTGTGCGGATCAAGAAGGGAGTAATTCTTGAGTGGAATTTGGAGATGGGGCAGTCTCGCCGGTCGTAGCGATTGTGCTGCGCTCGGTCACCGCTGGAGCTCAAGCGTGACCGCTCCGACCGTCAGGCGAACCTCGCCGGGAGCGACTTTGGCTGCGAGAAATGCTGCGTCGAATGGCGTCAGCAACTCGCGCACTCGATCGAGCTGTGGTGCCACTGAAGGAGGGGCGAGCTTTCGCCAATGCGCGACTTGGCGGCTAAACGGCTCATGCTGATTGTTGAGAAACTCGTGAGCCGCGCGAGAGTTCACGAATAGCCAATGCGAATGGTCGGAGAAGTGTCGCGAGCGGACTGAGGCAAACAGCGGTTCGGAACTCAACGCGGAGTCTCCGGGGGATCGTTCGTGGAACGCCGAGATCAACTGCGGATCCGTCGCCAGCAGGAGGTGCTCGGCCGCGATTCCGTAGGCGGGACGATACGGCGGCAGGGTGTCCAGCCATTTGATTGTCAGCGACTCGCGATGCTGAATCTTCAACGTCGCTGGCGAATCGGGATTGCGACTGTTGTGAGCGACGGCGGCGAAGTTCAACAACGTCAGCAGCGCGCTGTCGAGCGATTCACGGAGATTCGGCTGATCGTCGGTGTTTGGTTGTCTGTTTGACAGATCGAATTGCCAAGCCAGCAGGCCATCGACCGGGGCCGAATGCTCTTCGACCGGAGTTTTCGGAACGATCGCTCCGCCCAGGCTCGGTCGCGCGTGCGGCAACACCTCGTCGAACAAGTCACGGCCGAGCAACCCGCGAGTGACTTTGCCGAACGTCTGCCAATCTCGCTGCGATTTCTCCGAGGGATCGAGCGTTTGGAGCCAACGGCACAAGTCGGGAGCGATCCGAGCCTCGCCCGCCAAGATCGCGTCGGCCGGCAACCGAGTCGCCAGATTGCTCGGTGATTCCGAAGCTTCGACGAATCGCTGCCAGATTGCCGGCAATTCGGTCGTGTCGTGATGCACGACAGAGTGGACGACCAAGCCATCGCGGACCTCCAATCCGGCGGACAGCCATTCCAACTTTTGCCACAACGGCATCAACCAGGCTGCCGAATTCGAGTCTTTGGCAAGCTCATCATCCCAGCGCCGCGGATCGACGAAAACACGGACGGCAGAACTTTCCGGCAACGACGACATTGCACGGCGATAGGTCAGCGCTTGATCGAGCGGCTTCACGCGATTTTCATTCGCTGCCGACGCGGATCGTGTGATCACTTCGAGAATGAGCTCCTCGCGTTCGCTGATCGCGAGCGTGCGGCCGAGTTTCACGGTGAAGAGATCCGGGCCAGTGGTTTGACCATTCGTCTTCTTGCGGCGAATTTGAAAGCTGCGTCCGAACGCGGACTTCGTCTGCACGTCATGGGCTTCCAACTGATCCCACAAGGCGAGGACTCGATCCCAAGTGTCCTCCTTCGCGGCACGAGACAACAGCATCCCCATCGGCGGGCCGGTCGGTGACGGCGAGACCACCAGCAGAACCGATTCGCCAAACAACTCGGAAACGAATTGATCGAGCGGCTGTCCCAGTAACGCGGACAAGCTTGCTTGTCCGAGTTGCCACTTGGCGAACTCCGGCCCTTGCTGCCATTGCTTGACCAGGGAAAGTTCACGCAGGCGGCGAAACCACTCCGCATTTGGCACATCACGAAGATGCGAACGGAGATCGCGAATCTCGATGCTCAGTCCAACATTTTCGCCGATCAAACTGGTGAGTTCCGGTTCGTCGGCGCAGACTTGCGCCTGCCGCCATTCGCTCAGGATTGAGCACGCCAAAAACAGTCCGGCGATCCATCTTGGAAAGGGACGTTGCAGAGAAAAGATGGTGATCAAGTCGAAGAATCCTGGCTGTTGAAGACTTGTTGAAGCCACGAGTCAACGGCCTCTCGCAGCTCTTTACCCAGCGGAGCCAGAGGTCGCGACAACGATTCCGAGACACCGTCCGTCGATCCTTCACCGCCGAAAAGATTCGGCGTGTCGGTCGGCGGCAAGAGCACGTTGGTGGCCGAAACTTGCTGCCACGCCTGCGAGGCCAACGCGGCGTAGGCGTCGCGAGCGTCATGCACCAGAACATCCAGTTGCCGATCACCGGTTGGTGCCGGATCACTGACTGGTTCGAGACGCTTCACCGGAGTGCTCGCGATCTGAGTCTGAGACGAAGTCTGACGCTTCGCGAACGAGACGTTGCTGGAAACTCGCCAACCGATTCCGACCGCACTCACCAGAGCCAACGCGGACGCGAGCAACGCCATCCATCCAGCCAGTGGCGAGTGCCGATGACTTGGGATGCGCTGTCCATCCGAAGTCGATCGAGAAGCCGAGATGACGAGGTTGTGCTCAGTCTGCAGGCGTCGCAGGACAGTATCGGCCAGCTCGACGGTCGGCGATTGTTTTCGCCAGTCCGCAACGGCGACATGCAATTGCTGAAAGCGTTCCTGCATCTCTCGGCACGCAGGGCAGTGAGCGATGTGCGTGCAGAGTTCGTTCGGCAATTCTTGTTGCCGAAGATCGAAGAGCTCTTGCAGTCGGTTTTCAAAATCAAAACAGGTCATGATCGCAACACATCAATGGACTGGATTGTGGATTTCTCGGATCGTCAGCTCATGTCGAATTTCGGATTATGGGAGTGATCATTCAATTCCTGCCGAGGGTCAAGGCCGCGCTTTCGCAGATACTCGGCCATTTCCTTCCGAGCACGGTGTAACCAAGTTTTGACGGTCCCTTCGGGACAGTCGAGAACTTCGGCAACCTCTTCGACGGACAACTCCTGCTGATAGAACAAGACGAAGCACTGTTGATATTCGGGACGCAAGGTGGCTAACGCTCGCTGAATTTCCTCGGCATCATCGCGCGAGTCCGTTCGAGTCCGCTCCGGCAACCAGTCGGCTTGCAAGTCCGTCGGCATCGGCCGTCGGCCACGTTCCTCCAAATGGGTCCGGCAGCGATTCGCTGCGATTGTCAACAGCCAAGGTCGCAACGGACGTTCGCCGTCCCAGCGATGCAAGTTGCGGAAGGCTCGCAAGAAGACTTCTTGCGCGACGTCCTCGGCATCGTGGCGACGGCTGAGCATTCTCAGGCAGAGTCCGAAGATCATGCCTTCAAAACGCTCAACGAACAGCCGCTGGCAGGCGACATCGCCCGCCAAACAACCTTGGACTAACTCGACCTCGCTGACGTCCACGCTCAAGCCGGCATCCCATCGTGGAGCAGATTCTTTGTTCGATCAGGTCTGACGCACTCCGTCTCACGGTTTCAAGTCCACAAGACCGTGCCCATCTTGACGCGGACAAAAGACACCGTCGATGGTTGACGTCACCGAAACCGAGTCAATCGTCCGACATACCGGCAACGCTCCACGAGGGTTTCGAGAACACCTCAAACCGTCAGAAAAAGCCGCAGCTCAAGGGCGGTGGGATCGAGCCATCTCTGATCTATTGCCGCTGAATGTAATCTCTGGCCAATTGTCGCGCGAATTTGAAGGCGTGACGAACGGTGTTGGCCCGCAATTCCATCTGCTCTTCGGTGTAGTAGCGAGTCCCTTCGCTGTGCGGCAGCCCAGCCAGAGTGATCGCCAAAGGGAGCAAGTCGACAAGTTCTCGGTAGCGTCGTTGTTGATCGGCGGCAGCAGCGGCGGGATTCGGTTCGGACACGAAGATGCTCCTTCAATCGATAAGTTTGCAATGACTTGCTGGCTAACGGCGATTCTTGAACTTGTTGAGAATGTCGGCCGCCAACTGCCGATTCGGGACTTCTGCCGCGATGACGGCGGTAGAGCCTTCGGTCCTGGCTGGCGGCGGAGCCTCAGGCGGCGGCTTAGCTCCGGTTTCTTCCGGTGGCGGCAACGAAATTGCAGGAACGTTGACCATCTTCGACTTGGTTTCCGGTTCCGATTCTTCCACGTCAGCGACCGGTGCAGGCTGAGCGGCATACTGTGCCATCATCGCTTGTTGAGCCATTTGTTGTTGATATGCCATTTGCTGCTGGAAGGCCGGATCCATGTACCCCGGTTGCGGCATAAAGGGCTGTTGCATGCCGTAGGGATTTGGCATGTATTGTGGCGCGTAGTTGGCAAACGGAGCCTGAACGTATGCCGGCTGTGGCGGGTAAGTGCCGGGCATCGCTCCTGGCATTCCGTAGGGAGACATCATCGCCGCATTTGGCATGGGCATTCCCGGCGGCATGACCGGAATCGTCTGAGCTAAAGGGTCAACGGTCGAGCCGACCGGCAAGGCATCGTCAGGCTTCGTCTCGATCGGCAATGCAGCGGGCGCGGCTGGAGGGAACAGACTGGTGTTGTCGGCACTCATCACCGTTGTGTCATTGCCGGCGGCATTGTGGACGTGTTCGAGAATCTTCGTCGGTCCGCTGTCCACCAACGTCTGATCCAACGGAGCTGCTTCCGGCGTTTCAGCGAGATCGCTCAGCAAAAAACCAGCGTCGGACGCCGATCCCACGGAAGCCTCGCCCCGCGCGTGCTGGACAGCAGCGACCGCGCCTTCAATGACGATTTCAAATTCCAGCTTGCCGATCAGAATACGGTCGCCAAGTTGCAGGATCGCTTGGCCTTGAACGCGCTGGCCGTTGACGAATGTGCCGTTCGTACTGCCCAAGTCGCGCAGACGGACGCTGAAATCATCCAGCGTGAAAACACAGTGATGTCGGCTGACCGACTCACTGGATGGACGCAACTGACAATCCTGTTCGCGCCCGACCAAAAACTTTTTCGTCTGAAGCGGGATGAGCGAGCCATCTTGCTTGCCACCCACCACTTTCAGTTCCGCACTCAACATGACGCACTCCCTGCCCGTGACGACACAATCTTATCGAGCCGACTCCGAAATCCAATGAAGACTGCTGTGAGAAAGTTGCCGCATGGAAACAGAAATCATTTCACGTCACAACGGAACCAACTCGCCGAATGTCCATTGCCGTCACGATGGAGGCAGCTCAGAAAGGGATGATCGTCAGAAGTGTTGCAGGGAACGCTAGTCTCGACGCAAACGACTGTCAATCGGTCGAAATTTGATCGATCGGCACTTTCCAATTTGGCGCGATCGAACTGTCGGTTGCGACACGTTCATTCGCCAACTTCGTAGCCTTGGCTCGAACTGGTCCCGGGAGTTCGCCGGTAACAAACACATCTCCCAAACAACTGGCCAACCGCTTTGCAAATTGATCCGCTGCCACGATCGTGTCAGGAAACTTCGGATTCAATTCGCAAAGTCCAAACAACTCAGGTGTGTGTTCCGAGGCTCGGAGCAGCAAGCTGCCGTGCTGGAGCACCGCTCCTCGCCGCCGCCGTTGAGCACTTCCCAAGATCTTGTGCCCACGCACGATCAAATCCGGCGCGGCTTCTCGCAGGAAGCACAGAAACGGTTCCTCTTTCCGGTCGGAGTTGCTGCCACGAGGCGTGATTTGGACACCGCATTCGGTCAGCCATGCGGCGAAGATGGCATGAATTTCAACGTAAAGCTGATACGGCTGCTGAGCGAGTCGATGTGACGGCGGCAGGCTGCATGAGTAAGTCTGCTCGTGATGATGCAAGATCGCGCCGCCGCCGGAGAGCCGCCGCACGCTCGGCAAGTTTGCGAATCTTGGGTCGTGACGCAGTTCGGTTTCTTTTTGAAAATAGCCCAAAGAGACCGTCGGCTCGGACCAGCGATAGAGACGCAAGAAAACCGTCCCGCTGCGGAGCGACTCCTCCAGCAGCGCTTCATCGACCGCCATATTCCAGACGCCGGATTGCGGCTCGTCGAGAATCACATGGACGAGGTCGTTCATCGATTACCGCTTCCATCGCAGGACAAGCTGCCGACCGGCTTTGACTTCGTCGGGCCGAGAGATCGGCGTCTCGTGCGGAGCGTTGTGCAGGAACTCAGGCGACTCGTTCAGAATGGTGCGGATCGCGTCCGCGAAGGCGTCGAGCGTTTGCTGCGATTCGGTTTCGGTCGGCTCGACCATCAAGGCTTCGGGCACGATCTGAGGAAAGTAAACGGTCGGAGCGTAGTAGCCGTAATCGAGCAACCGCTTGGCGATGTCCATCGCGGTGATCCCTTTTTCGGATTTTGCTTTTTCGGCCGAGGCAACGAATTCGTGCATGCAACGCTCGCCGTGAGGGACGGGCAAGACGTCATCGAGTTTTGCTCGCAGGTAGTTCGCGTTGAGCACCGCTTGCTCGGACGCGGCTTTGAGGCCGGCGGCTCCCAAGGTGCGAAGGTAAAGGTAGCCGCGCAGCAAAATGCCGACGTTGCCGAATTGGCTGCGGACCCGGCCAATGGATTTCGGTGGAGTTGTCAATTGAAAACGATCTACGCCGTCGGACTGTGTCTGAGTCACGATCGGGCCGGGCAAATAGTCCGCCAGAAAATCACGAACGGCGATTGGTCCCGCGCCTGGGCCGCCGGAGCCGTGCGGGCCGGTGAATGTCTTGTGGACGTTGTAGTGCATCATGTCGCCGCCGAAGTCGCCCGGCCGCGTGATGCCCAAGATCGCGTTCATGTTCGCGCCGTCGATATAGACAAGTCCGCCGACGTCGTGCAACAAGTGCGCGATCTTGGCGATGTCCCACTCGAAGAGGCCGAGCGTGTTCGGGTTCGTGATCATGAACACGGCGGTCTTGTCGTCGAGGTTGGCTTTGAGTTCGTCAAGATCGACGAAGCCATCCGATCGCCCTTTGAGTTGCACGCACTCGAAGCCGGCGATCGCTGCGCTGGCGGGATTCGTGCCGTGGGCGCTCTGCGGGAAGAGCACCTTCGTCCGTTGTTCGCCTCGGTCGTGAAAGTATGCGGCTGCGGTGAGCAGCGCGGTCATTTCGCCGTGCGCACCGGCCGCAGGTTGCAGTGAGACCGCCGGCAGTCCTGCGATCTCGCCGAGCATTTCTTGCAGCTCGAACAGGATCGCCAACATTCCCTGTTGACTGGCTTCGTCCTGATACGGATGCAGATCGACCAATCCCGGCAGGGATGCGAGCCGCTCGTGCCGCTTCGGGTTGTATTTCATCGTGCAACTGCCGAGCGGGTAGAAGTGCGTGTCGACGGACATGTTCAAAGTCGACAAGTTCGTGAAGTGCCGGATGACATCCGGTTCCGTCAACTCCGGCAGATCGGGCGATTGCTCGGCGAGTTGGCTGGCCGGCAACAACTCTGTGAGCGATTTCACGGGCACATCGCAGGCCGGATATCTCGCGGCGCGTCGTCCGGGCTGCGAGAGTTCAAACAGCAGATTCGTGGCTTGTCGGTTGCGCATCTTTTCGACGATCTACTTTCGGAGGGCGTTCACCAAGTTGTCGATTTGATTCTTCGTTCGAGATTCCGTGACGGCGACCAACAGCCACTCGTTGGCGGATGAACCGAATTCGACGGCAAGTGCCGGGAAGCGGCTCAGTGCGGGCCCGATGTCGAAGCCGGCGGATCGAGCGTGCTGAGCGACTTCGGCGGCGTTGCCTCGGCAGCGAACGAGAAACTCTTTGAAGAACGGGCGGTTGAAGGCGAGTTCCATGCCGGAAGCCGCCGCCAATTGCTCGGCGGCGTAGTGGGCTTTTTGGCAACTCAACTCGGCGACTTCACGCAGCCCGCGCGGGCCGAGCAGTGAGAGGTAGACAGTCGCTCGCAGCGCGAGTAATCCTTGGTTGGTGCAGACATTGGATGTCGCTTTCTCGCGGCGGATGTGTTGCTCGCGAGTCCCCAGCGTCAGCACGAAGCAGCGTTTGTCATTGCGATCGACCGTCTCGCCGACGAGTCGGCCGGGCATCTGTCGCACGAATTCTTGCCGGCAAGCGAGGATGCCGAGATACGGCCCGCCGTATTGCAACGGGATGCCAAGCGATTGCCCTTCGGCGACCGCGATGTCGGCACCGTCCTCGGCCGGACGTCGCAGCACGCCGAGGCTGATCGGGTCGAAGACGGAAATCGACAGCGCTCCACGTTGTTTCGCAGCGGCGAAAATTTCGCGGGGGCTTTCGAGGCAACCGAAGAAGTTCGGATGCTGCACGACGACGGCGGCGGTACGGTCATCGATCAGTCGCGCGACGTCGTTCGGATCGGCGGTCCCCTGCGGTGTCGGCACGGTGACGATCTCGCAGCCGAGATGCCGGACGTAGGTCGTCAGCGTGTCGCGGTACTCTGGATGCACGGAACCGAGCACGACCACCTTGCCGCGTCGCTGCGTGACGCGCATGGCCATCAAAACCGCTTCGACCATCGCCGACGCCCCTTCGTAGAGGCTCGCGTTCGAAACATCCATGCCGGTCAGTTCGCAGATCAGCGTTTGATATTCGAAGAACGCTTGCAAGCTCCCTTGGCTGGCTTCGGCTTGGTACGGCGTGTAGGCGGTGTAGAACTCGCTGCGTCCGGCAATCGCATCGACCGCGGCGGGGACGAAGTGATCGTAGATGCCACCGCCGAGAAAGCTGACTCGCCCCGATGCCCCGACGTTCTGGCTTGCGAGGTCTCGCAAGTGCGATTCGAGTTCGATCTCGCTCAGAGGCGGCGGCAAATTCAGCGGCCGATCCAGTCGCAGCTCGCGCGGGATTTGGTCGAAAAGTTCGTCGACCGATTTCACGCCGACGGTCTTGAGCATCGCTTGCTGAGATTCATCGGTATTGAAGAGGTACGGCACGAGTCACCTTGTTGAAACCGAGTCTGAACTGTTCCGAGAGTCAGCTTTTGAAAACCAGCACGACGCGCAAGCGAGTGGTTGAACTTCCGAAAACTCGATCACTCGCCGGCGCGTCGTGCTGGTTTTGAGTTCCAAATCAATGTCCTGCCGCACATTCTCGCTCGTACGCGGCGGCATCCAGGAGTGACGCTACTTCCGCTGGATTGCTCAGCCGAATCTTGATCAACCAGCCTTTGCCGAAGGCGTCTTTCGAGAGCAGGTCGAGATCGTTCGGCAAGTTGGAATTCACTTCGATGACCTCGCCGCTGACGGGCGCGTACAGGTCGCTCACCGCTTTGACGCTTTCGATTTCGCCGAAGACCTCGCCGGCGTTCAGCTTCTTGCCGACGTTCGGCAGGCCCATGTAGACGAGGTCCGTCAGTTCCTTCACGGCGAAGTCGCTGATGCCGATCGTGCCCACGTCGCCGTTGAGGCTGAGCCACTCGTGAGTCTTGGCGTATTTCAAATTCGCGGGAGCCATGCTGTTCCTCCTGAGCGAGAAATCCCAATCTCCAAAACCCAATGACCAAGGAAATCCCAAGGTCCAAGTCCCAAATATTGTCGCCTTATTTCTTGGACATTGAGATTTTGGATTTCATTGGACATTGGAGTTTGGAACTTGGTGCTTAGATCTTTGTGACACCGTCATCCTACGGTTTGCCAGTCGCGTTCTGATCAATCTTCTCAATCCGGCGTTGATGCCGACCACCTTCAAACTGCGTTTTCACCCAGACATCGACCATGCGAGTGATGAGCTGCTCGCCCAGCAAGTCGGCCGAGAGGCACATGACGTTGGCGTCGTTATGACGGCGACTCATCTCTGCGGTGAAATCGTCGTGAACGAGAGCCGCACGCACGCCGGCGAAGCGGTTGGCGGCGATGCACATGCCGATGCCGCTGCCGCAAATCAGGATGCCGCGGTCGGCCTCGTGATTGGCGACGGCGTTCGCCACCTTCGCGGCGTAGTCCGGGTAATCGACGCTCTCCGGCGAGTTCGGACCGAGATCGACCCCCTCTTGGCCGAGGTCGGCAAGTTGCCGCAGGATGCGTTCCTTGACGGTGAGTCCTCGATGGTCACTGGCGACTGCGATTTTCATGATCGTGTTCCGGGAAAAGGAGTTCGTCAGACGATGTCGTCGAGGATGCGGGTGAGGTGTTGCTCGATGCTCGCCGCACAGGCCGCGTATTCGTTCATGCCGCCGCCGATCGGGTCGGAGACGTCCTTGCCATCGCGAGCGAGCACCTGCACGCGGTCGGCGAGTTCGGGGTGGCTGTCAAGAATCGCCGAGCGGTGGCTGTTGGTCATCGTGTAGCAGCGGTCGATCTGCTCGATCAGCCGATCGGTGAGCGGCTGGCTGGTGTGCGATCGCAGATTGAGCCCACGGCGCTTCATCATCTCAACCGATTCGTGGCTGGCCGGGCTGCCGTAGTCAGCGGCGAGTCCCGCCGATGCCACCAGGAACCCGCGCTTCGTCAAATCTTCCGGCGAGCATTTCAGCCGCTCGGCCAACAGATGTCGGAACAGCGATTCGGCCATCGGGCTGCGACAGGTGTTGCCGGTGCAGCAGAAAAGGATCACTTCGCAGGCGGCGACTTGCAGTCGGTTTTCCGGAGTCGCTCCGATTCGCTCGGTCGTCCAGACCCCTTGCGAGTTGATTTGTACGATCGACGTCCGCGCGTCGGCGTTCGACTCGGCCGCGGCACTGTCCTTCACGACGAGCGCGGCGTCTGTCCACGGAGCGACCGTGAAATCCAGGTTCTTCGCCGAGGCATCGATCTCACGGATCAGCAGCGGCCCGCGCGAGATCTTCGCGACTTCGCTGAGCACCGGATGACTCGAAACTCGCACGGCCAACTGCCCGTTCGCGATGACGGCGGCTCGGCTGCTGTCCGGCAGGGCGGCCACAAATCCATTTGTCGCCGACGCTGGAGCACGCAGGACGAGCGGCCCCGGCCAGCAGCGTCGAGCGATTCGCAGTCCGGCTTTCGGCAGATGCGGCAGGAAATCCGCCACTTCATCGGCAGCTCGCAGCAGCAGTGTTGCCGCCTGGAACCGGCGGCCGGCCGTCTCCACGAGTGCCGCGCCTGCCAAAACGTAACCTGCTTCGGAAGGGAGCGCGACCAAATCGCCCGACGACAACCGCTGCACGGCGCGATGAATGACATCACGTCGATCCGTGACCTCGCGCAGTTCGACGACCTCCGGCATTGTCGGGAAACTCCAAGAGTGAAAGAACGAGGGGAAATATAGTGGGATGCCTCACTGCTCCGCTACGATCCCGCCTGGAGGTGCAGGATGCGCGTGTCATGGATTTTGCGAAAGGTTTGGATCAGCTTATGCGTCTGCGGATTATTGAGCCTTCCGGCGTGCCAGCAGACTACGACTTCTCAGCCCGCGATCCGGGTTGGTGACTCCGAATCGGCCGATCGTGGAGCCAAAGAACCGGCCCAGCCGCCGCGCGACGCCAGCGACGACTTCTTCGACAACGGCGTCATCCCGCAACTCAAGATCGAGTTGAAAGAGTCGCAGGCGAAAAAACTCCGGGAGGACGCTCGCCGCTACGCGAAGTGCAAGCTGATCGAGACGACTGCCGACGGCGAGACGACCTACACCGATGTCGCCATCAAGCTCAAAGGAGCCGCCGGCAGCTTTCGCGAGTTCGACGATCGTCCCGCCTTCACGCTCAACATGCACAAGCATTTGAAAGGCCAAACCTTTCATGCAATGGAAAAGCTGCATCTCAACAACTCGGTGCAAGACGAGTCGTACTTGTGCGAGTGGTTGTGCTCCGACCTCTGCCGTGACGCGAAAGTGCCGGCCACGCGAGTCACTCACGCCCGCGTCTGGCTGAACGATCGCGACCTCGGTCTGTATGTGTTGAAGGAGGGCTTCGATCAGCCGTTCCTCAAACGTCACTTCGGCGATGCGACCGGCAACTTCTACGACGGCGGCTTTGTGCAGGACATCGACGCCGATCTCGAAAAGGATTCCGGCCAAGGCCCCGACGATCACAGCGACCTGCGAGCCTTGCAAGCCGCGTGCCTCGAACCCGATCCCGAAAAACGCTGGCCCGTAATCGAAGAGCGGTTGGACGTGAACGCCTTCGTCAGCTTCATGGCCCTCGAACTGATGACGTGCCATTGGGACGGCTACACGCCCAACAAAAACAACTACCGGATTTATTTCGAGCCTCCGCACGGCAAGGCCCGCTTCCTACCGCACGGCATGGATCAGATGTTCGGCGATCCCGGCTTCCCGATCCTGGAGTACTTCGAGCCGATGGTCGCCAGCGCGGTGATGCACAATCCCGACTGGCGAAAGCGCTACCGCGAGCGAGTCGCCGAATTGCTGCCGCTCTTCGAGCCAAAGCGACTGCACGACAAACTCGACGCGGTCCTCGCCCGCCTGCAACCGGTCGTGGCCACGATGGGCGAAGAGTTCGTGAACGCTCATGCCGACCGAGTCCGTGAACTCAAGGAACGGATAGCCGCGCGTGAGCCGAATCTCCGCGAGCAACTCCAAAACGGCGACCCGACGCCGCTGGAGTTCGAGGGCAACACTCCGATCGAACTCGCCGACTGGTTCCCCGCTCAAGAGATCGACGACACGAAGGTCGAAGAGGTCGAGATCGACGGCCAGAAACGCTACTCGATCCAAGCCGACGACTCCGGCCAGTGCGTCGCCTCATGGCGTCGCAAAGTGCTGCTCGCCAAAGGCCGCTACCGCATCGAAGCGCGAATGCGCACCGAATCGGTCGAACCGCGCGAAGACGAACAAGGCACCGGAGCTGGCCTCCGCATCTCCGGCGGCAAACGCGACAACAAACTCACCGGCGACACCGACTGGCAAATGGTCAGCCACGAATTCGAAGTGCTCGAAGACGTGCGCGACGTGATCCTCGTCGCCGAACTTCGAGCGACTCGCGGACGAGTCTGGATCGAGCCGATCGCACACCTATTCCGCATTGAGGTTCCGTAGTCGGTTGTCCCGGCGTTTGCGTCTGCTGAATGGCTCGCGTCGGGGAGGCTGTCTCCTGGCCACCGGATGCAGCCTAGTATATTGCTAGGCCGCACGCGTCGCGATTGGTGCTAGCTCGCACGCGGCCTATCTCGGAATTCCACTCGCAGTCTCGTCAAACCACGATAGCTTGATTTCCCGGCACAACAGAGGCACTCTGCCGTTCCATTCCAAGTGACACCGCTGACGGCCCTCTCGTACTAGGCCGCGTGCGGCTCACTTAACTGTTCGGCAACAACCATGAATCACCATTTGCTAATGGCCGCATGGCTTGTGACGGCGGTCATTGCCGGCTGCGGCGCGTCGTCTCCCCACGACGATCGCGCGCGAACCGACGTTTCGGAACGGCAATTGGACGATGCGACGTTCAACGCGGGACTTGATCCGAGCGACAACCGAATCGTGGCGTTGGTGGCGTGGCTAAAGCACAAGGGCGTCACGCTCGAATACACGGGCTCCGCCGAGGGTGGCGGGTGGTGGCGGGTCACCGAGCCGAAGACCCCGCCTGATTACGATGTGGTGTTCAGCATCCGCAGCTTTCCCGCCTGGGCGTCGGAAGAACAGATGCGTGAGGCCCTCGATATCAATCTGGCGTACCAGCTCAACGCCACGGCACATCTTGCAATGTCCTTCGGAGGTTGCAGCGGGACGCAGGCGGAGGCAGAACTTCCGAAATCCGACGAGGCATTGCCCAAGGTCAAAGGTTTGCCAGTCACGAAAGCGGTGGAACAATGGTTCATGGAATACAAAGCCCGCTAACAATGCCATCGCGCTCTGGTTGCAATGGAACGTCCTATCGAGCCGGGTTACGGAGCCTGGGCCGTTCAGTGAATCAGGCTATGCTGAATCTCAAAACGGCTGTTTCATCGTTGTTGCTGACGATGGTCATAGGGGGCTGTGGTTCACCCACGGAATCACCGGTGGCAGGCAACACATGGGTGACTTCGGATGATGGAAAGCTGGCACTGCGATTGTCAGTGATGACGCCGCGCGTCAAGGCGAACGGGATCATTCAAGTGGCCGCTGAGATCCGAAACGCGAGCCAGCAGAAAATCACGATTCTCCGACCGTTTGGCGACCGGTACGCTGCGAAAACGCCCGGTATGAAGATGTGGGACGGGAAACGCCAGATCGGCTACACGGGACCGGCGGTGACTTACGTGATTGGGTCGAGTGCCTTTGCGGTCATCGGTCCCGGCGAGGTCGTTGAAGACAAGCTGGAATTGGGGATCGATAACTTCGCGGGCATGGAATCGCCGGGTCGATACACGTTGCGATACGACTATTCCTATGATGGCTATTGGGATACGACAGCAGCCGCAGGAAACAGCGGTATCAAAGACGCTTGGCGTGGCACGATCAGCAGCCGCGAGGTTCAGGTTTTCAGGGAATGAACTGCGTTGGAATCGCCGAACCATCGCATGCACCGGAGCCGGCGGTCGGCTCGGTTTCAAGTGGAGAGTCATCGCCGCCGGCCCGGTGATGCGTGTCGTTAGCGGTTTCGATCACACCAAAATGATGAGCGATAAAATAATGTCCAAGACTGTGATTAACGCGAACTTGTTCCGATTCCCTTTCGTGTTGCTGTTCCTGTCCGCTCCTGCCGCTGTAGCCGCAGACTGGGCTCCGATGCTTGACGTTGAGGTCTACGAGCGGGCGGACTGGATCGTGGTGGGGACACTGCACGAGCAGGGTAAGGCCCCGGACTTTACCTGGCGAATCACGGTGGAAGACACGATCAAGGGACGTCCTCCCAAGTCCTTTTCGGTGGCGGCGAACAAGTTCCTGTTCGGTGACATCGCCGGGAATCGCTCCCTATTCGCGGTGAGCACGGCGGCGGACCGGCAGTACCTGTTCCATCCCGCCTGCGTGCGCGATGCCGCGAAGGGCAAGGCGGACATGGCTGCGGCGAAGAAGCTGCTTGACGATCCGGCCGCCGCGATCCTAAACCCGACCCGGCCGCCAGATGCCAACCTGGCCTACATAATCGGGGAACGTTACGCACTCGGTGCCAACATATGGACGCAGCCAGTGACCCGCATCCAGGCTATGGACTATTTGCGACACGCCCTGGACACCGACGATGCGAACGCCAAGCTGCAAGTACTCAAGGCCCTGCGCCGCACTGGCGACCGTTCGCTGGAAGCGGACATCATCATGCGGCTGAATGTGGAGACTCCAGCGTACGCGATCGATCCAATGGTCGGATACCTCGAGGAAGGCGGTACGACGTCCGGGCGCAAGCACCTGGAAGCACTGCTTGAACTTAGCGCGCCGGGCTACCCGAAGGCTCACCAACTCGCCAATCCCTGCGCGCAGGCCCTCGGCCGCATCGGCCACCCCGACAGTATCCCGTTCATCAAGCGCGCCGCAGCACACGGGGTGCAGCGTGCGATCGAAGCGCTGATCCATCACGGCGATATGGATTCGTTCGACATGTTGTTCCAGACCTACATTGCCGCGAAGCAACCAGGCTCCCAGCCGAACGCGCTGCATTGGCTCGTCCGCCGGTCGAACCGGCCGGTTGAGGCGTGGATGCATCCCTCATCCTACACTACCGACGATGGCATCGAGATGAAGTCAAAGTGGACGGCATGGTGGGAGAAACACCGGAAGGGGATGGAGATCGTGGCGGATATCCACGCAGCGCAAAGGGCGTGGAAACGGGAGCGTGCTTCGCCGTAGCTAGCCCGTGAATGGTGAATGGCCGATTCGCCTAATTTGTAACGCGACGAAGCCGGTTCCGCTAACCATCGGATGCACGGGAGACCTCGGCGCAGTCGATTCTGAAATCATAATCAACTCCTCGGTCCCCGTGATCCAGGTCGTTCGGCGGGCAATCGAATGAGACCATCGCCAATCCTCTTCATTTACGTAGCTCTGGTCGGTTGCAGCCCTGCGCCACAGAAGGCAACGCCAGCCCCATTACGATTGACGGTGCGGCAACCGGTGTTGGACGTGAATCGATCTCACATCGCCGACATTCTACAGGTCGCAGCGTCCTACCCCGACCGGACGACGTTTTTTCGTGATTCGGCAGGATCAATGGTGGCTCCAAAATACGGTGACCCGATGCTCGACCGAGCCGCTGAAGCGTTGTCGGACATCGCCCGCCCATGGACTTTGAAAAAGATCCAGATGGCTTATGAATCCGAAACGGAGTTGGACCGCCGCTGTCACTTACTTCGAGCCCTAGCTGCAAGCCGTGATCCGCGTGTGGCTATCCGACTGCACGATTTGCAGGGTGACCCTTCGCTGGAGATCCGCATGGCAGCTCTAACCGGACTCTGGGATCACTTTGTTCAATACGATGGTATATGGGCAGGCGGAACGGAACAGATGTTCGAGACGGAAGCAGATTGGTGGACTGAAAACAAGGATCGGTTGAGCACGGCGGCACGTGCGCTCGCCGAACAAGATGATGCATCGGAGTTGCCGACTGGGCGCAATCTGGAATCAACGGCACCGGCGGCAACCCGGTGATCATTGTCGTTCGGCGGTATGAGCGCCCTAAGAAGTCATTCAATCTCGCGGTGAGCTCCGCTGTCGGAATCGCCACTCCTGGGCGCGGTCACTTCGCCAACTCTTGCCGAAACTCATTCAATTTCTGCAAGGCCGCGATCGGCGTGAGTTGCTCGATGTCGAGCGACTTTAACTTCTCGATCACCGGATGATCCGGTTCGATGAACAATGAGCGTTGGCGGTCGCGCGATCTCGTTTTGCGTTCGGGGATTTTGACTTTTCCCGATTCGTCGACGTGGTCGGATTCGAGTTGGGCGAGGACGACTTGAGCACGCTCGACGACGTCGCGTGGCAGGCCGGCGATTTTGGCGACGTGGATGCCGTAGCTCTTGTCGGCCGGGCCTTCCACGATCTTGTGCAGGAACACGATGTCGTCACCGTGCTCGCGGATCGCGACGTTCCAGTTGCTGGTTTCGGGGAGCGTCTTGGTCAGTTCGGTCAGTTCGTGGTAGTGCGTGGCGAACAGCGTGCGGCAGCGGATTTGATCGTGCAGGAATTCCGTGACGGCCCAAGCCAGGGAGATGCCATCGTAGGTGCTCGTGCCGCGGCCGATCTCGTCGAGGATCACGAGGCTGCGGTCGCTGGCGGAGTTCAGAATCCGCGCGGTCTCGGTCATCTCGACCATAAACGTGCTCTGGCCTTTGGACAGTTCGTCGCTTGCTCCGACGCGAGCGAAGATGCGATCGGCGATCCCGATGCGAGCCTCGCTGGCCGGGATGAAGCTGCCCATCTGAGCCATGATCGTCAGCAGCGCGGCTTGGCGGATGTAGGTGCTCTTGCCGGCCATGTTCGGGCCGGTGATGAGCTGGACGCGACCGTGGCGAGGGGTGAGAGAGGAAACTGGATCATTGCTGGGCAAAGTGGCATGCGGTTCGGAGTGTGGACCCTCTACTTCCGAATTCGGCGTTCCTCGCCCCTCGCCCCTCGCCCCTTGCCCCTTGCCTAGTCGCACGTCGTTTGGCACGAACGACCCAGACGGCATCAGCTTGTCGAGGACTGGATGCCGGCCTTCGCTGATGTCGAGGATCGGATCGGTCGTCAGTTCTGGGCGGCAATAGCCTTGGTTGACAGCGAGCGTGGCCAGCGCAGCGAGGACATCGACTTCGGAGAGCACATCGGCCGTTTGCTTGAGTCGCGCGGTGGCGGCGGCGACTCGTTCGCGGAGGGCGGCGAAGAGTTCTTGTTCCAGCGAGATCGCGCGTTCTTCGGCTCGCAGGACTTTGTCTTCGTACTCTTTCAGTTCCGGCGTGATGAATCGTTCTTGGTTTTTGAGCGTTTGCTTGCGGATGTACTCTGGCGGAATCTTCGCGGCCTGAGCGGCGGTGACTTCCAGGTAGTAGCCGAAGACTTTGTTGAACCCGACCTTCAAATTCGGCAGGCCGAGCCGTTCGGATTCCTTCGCCTGATAACCGGCGATCCACTCTTTGCCGCCGCGTGCGAGGTCTCGCAATTCGTCGAGCGTCCCGTTGAAGCCGGGGCGAATCACGCCGCCGTCGGTGGTCAGCAGCGGCGGTTCATCGACGAGCGTGGCGTCGATGACGGCGCGGATTTCGGCATTCAGATCAAGGTCCGCTTCGAGCATTTTCAACAACTCGCACTGTCGCCCAGCGAGCTTGGCCTTGAGCTTCGGCAACAGTGCGAGCGAGCGGGTCAGGCTGCCGAGATCGCGCGGGCTGGCTCGGCCGGTGGCGACCTTCGCGGTCAGGCGTTGCAGGTCGTAGGTCTCGGCGAGGATCTCGCGCAGGTCGCGGCAGAACATCGTGTCGCGCGTCAATTCCTCGACGGCATCCAGTCGGCGATTGATCGCGGCGATGTTGGTCAGCGGATTCGACAGCCAATCGGCCAACAGCCGTGCTCCCATCGGCGAGACAGTTTCGTCGAGGACCGACAGCAGGCTGTTGTCCCGTTTCCCTTCACGGATCGTGCGAGTCAGTTCGAGGCTCGCTCGCGTCGCTTCGTCGATGATGAGCGACGTGCCGCGGCGATACGGTTCCAATCGGCTGATGTGAGCCAGCGAAGACTTCTGCATCTCCTGGACGTATTCGAGCAACGCTCCGGCGGCTGTCACGCCGGCGGAGTTCGCGTCGATATCCATGCCTTCGAGCGTCGACGTGCCGAAGTGTTTCAGCAGTGCTGATCGGCACGCCTCCTCCGCCCAACACCACGGAGCACGCGGCGTTGCCAGCAAACCGCTGCGAGCGAACAGCGGGCGCAGCCGTTCGTCGTTGGTGAGATGTTCGGGGTGCAAACACTCGCTTGGCCGGATGCGGGCGAGTTCGTCCGCGAGTTGAGCCGGTTCCAAATCGGTCGTGACGAATCGGCCGGTCGAAACTTCCAGCCAGGCGAGACCGACGGTTCCGGCTCGGCTCGGCCACACGCTGGCGAGGAAATTCGATTCGCGCGGGTCGAGCAGCGCTTCGTCGGTCAGCGTGCCAGGCGTGACGACTTGCGTGACCTCGCGCTTGATCATCCCCTTGGCGAGCTTCGGGTCTTCCATCTGCTCGCAGACGGCGACGCGGTGTCCGGCGACGATCAACTTTCGCAGATAGCCTTCGAGGGCGTGATACGGAAACCCCGCCATCGGGATCGGGTTGGGCGAGCCTTTGTCGCGACTGGTCAGCGTCAGGCCGAGCACTTTGGACGAGACGACCGCGTCCTCGAAGAACAGTTCGTAGAAGTCTCCCATCCGAAACAGCAGGATCGAGCCGGGGTTCTGCCGTTTGACTTCGAGGTAACGCTCCATCGCCGGCGTGAGATTGTGCGGCGCGGGATTCGTGGCAGAAGTTTTCTCCGGCGGCTGGCTCATGTCGTCCTCAAGGGGAGAGTCTTGCAATGCGACGGCAGAATAACGGGCTTGCTCGCAAGATTCTCGTCCGCTGGGAGGCTAAGAACTGAGCCAGGCGGGTCAACACAGTCAGCACGAAGCGCCAGCGAGTGGTTGTGCCCGTCGAACCACTCGCTGGCGCGTCGTGCTGGTTACGCGAGCTTCGACAACACTTCGTCGTGAGTCGGAAAGCAACCGGTCTGATGCTTGCTGTAGATCAACTTCCCATCAGCGGTGACATCGAAGATGCCCCCGCCGCCGGGGATGAGCGTTGGCTCAACACTGAATCGCTGCTGGATCGCGGCCGCCAGACTGGTGGCCTGTGGTTTGTAGTTTCACTGCATGCAGTAAGTGATGCGAATTTCCATGAGAGGTTCCGTTCCGAGGACTGAGTCGCGTGTCCCAACAAGTGAAGTCGTGTTGTGGCCTGTCGAGGTGCGGCGTACGTTGTCCGACCCTCGAACGAAGTGATTTGACAGCGGAGGCTCGGCGTGAGCAACTTGGAGTCGGGAATTATCGGTTCGTCGCCGGTTCGGCGAATTCCCGTGTGGCTGAAAGTGCTCTACACGGCGTTCGTCTGCGTGCTTGTGCCAGTTTATTGGCGAGACTACGGGCCGTCGAACTTTTTGTATTTCTGCGACGTGGCGATGTTCTTTGCGCTCGCGGCGGTGTGGACCGAGTGGCCGTTGCTGGCGTCGATGCCGGCGGTGGGAATTCTGGCTCCGCAGTTGTTGTGGATGGTGGACTTCCTGGGCGAGTGCGTGGGGCTGTCGCTGATGGGGATGACGGCGTACATGTTTGAGGAGCGGATTCCGTTCTTCACACGCTGCTTGTCGTTCTTTCACTTCTGGCTTCCGATTTTGGTCGTCTGGCTGGTGTGGCGACTGCGCTACGACAGCCGAGCCTTCCGTGGTTGGACTGTCTTGGCCTGGGGCTTGATGCTGATCTGCTACTTCGGCTTGCCCGCTCCGCCGCCTCCGAAGACGAACCCGAATTTGCCGGTCAACATCAACTATGTTTACGGGCTGAGCAGAGAACGGCCACAGGATTGGATGCCGCCGTTGGTGTATTTCGGTTTGATGCTCGTGGGTTTGCCGCTGGTGATTTTTCTGCCGACGCACCTCGTGCTGAAGAAACTGCTCGGCCATCGGCAGTAGTACCAATTGGCGAGTGGGGAACGTCAGTCCTCCGAGCGATCCAGCCGAGATTTTCGGGGGATTTACATCCCCCGCTCGCCGAGTGGGACGGCGCGGCGTTTGTGCCAGTCGGCTTGTTGTTGGTCGCCGGCTTTTGCGAATCGCTCGGCCAATGCCTGATGGATCCTCCACAATCGCGGGTTGATGCGAGTGGCGGTCAGCAGCGCCTGCTGCACGGCATCCGAGTGCGCCAATCGTTGTTCGCACTCGGCCAAGAGCAGCCAATCGACATGGTGACGACGCAAGCGGGTCAACTTCTGAAGTGCCGCAACCGCCTCCGGCCATCGGCCTGCCTGGAAGTGCGCATCTGCCAGTAGAAACAGGGCATTGGAACGATCCTGGCCATCCAGCCCCTTCAGTGACAGCGCGTTCTCGGCCAGTGATTGCCCACCGGGGATTTCCAATTCGAAGTGCAATCGAGCCAATGCGGCGTCCAGCGCGGGATCTTGCAGACCCGTCGAACGGACGTTTGTCATCAATTCCATCGCGCGCTGGCGGTAGTTGTCGGCCAGCTCTGGTTGAGACTCTCGATTCGCCGCCTCCAAATAGCCGAGTCCGAATGTTCGCTGCTGGTCGAGTTCACTGGGCCACGACTCCGTCAGAAACGGACGCAGCACGCCAGGACGATTGGCAGGGGGCGGACTGGTGTTCGACGACTTTTCGACCGGCTTGTGAATTCCGATCCGGTGGTGCGTGAAGGCGAGATGCGGAATTTCGGTGTCCGAACTGGGCATGTGGCAGAGCACGCAATCGTTGTCCGGGCTGACTTTCCGCCGCTGCGATTCCTCCTCGCGGCAGTGTTCAGGACGATGGCAGCTCAGGCAGATGGTTTGATGAGGTTCCGATTTCCTTTCGCCTCCGACATCGTGCGGGGTGTGACACGTCAGGCAAGTCAGCTTGTCCGACTTTTGATAGCAGCGGCTGAGATGCAACTGCTCGACATGCCCGACCACAGTCATCGGCTTATCGGGAACGTCGAGCCAAAAGTCCGTGCGAAAATCCTGCAACGGCAGACCGGGGCGGAAGTCGGCGATCTGTCGGCCTCGCACGGGAATGGTGGCGGTGCTGCGCAGATGGCATTGCTGACAGACCGCCTCGGCGAGTTCCCGCGACAAGTGGCTCGGATTGACGATTGTGTGGTCGATTTCTGGTTGTGAATCCGCAGCCACCTCTGTTCGCTCGCGGTGCTTTTCGACATGCAACGCGCCGGGTCCGTGACAGCGTTCACAGCCGATGGCCGCCTCGGTGATGTGCATGCGATGCAGGCTTTTGTCGACGGCTTTCGCGCGGCTGGCGTGGCACGTCAGACAACCCTCGCCGGTGGCTCGTTCAAAGCCTGAGTGTTCAGCCACGTCATAGCCCGGCGACATGTCCCAGGCTTTGCGCGACGTGTACCACGTCACGGGCGACTCGACCAAAAAGCCGTCTGCTTCGATTAAATACGTCAGCGAGTGATGCCCTGAACCGACGACGAATTTCACGGGGAACTCGGCCAGCAGCACCTCGGCAGGATCCTCGACGAGCAGCAATTCACGATGCCATAACTGTCCGTCGTGTCGTCGGACTTCGTAGCGACGCTGAGAAATCGGATGCTCGAACTCGCCGTCGGGCGGCTCGCGAGTCAGATCGACTTCCGCCATCGAGCGGCCCATGCCCGTGTGATGAAATGCCGAGTCATGGTCCGCGTGACACGTTCGACACGCTTCGCTGCCGACGTAGGTGACGTCCAGTTTCGTGTTGAGAAATGGACTCTCGGAAATCGTCGGCAGTGGAAATAGCTCCGACGCCGTCGGTTTGGGTTTGTTGGCCGGCGGCTGCGGCGGGCGGCGCGCCCAGACGGCCAACGACACAATGACCACGACCGTGAAAGAGCCGGTGAACCACCAACGCCATTCTTGAACCGCTTTCACCGAATCGCGACGCGAGGGTTCTTTCATCGAGCGCTCTCCGCGATGCCTGCTCAGCGTGTCGCGATGGCTTGTGCCAGCGGACGCAGAATGGGATCGACCACCAATTCCTCGATCAGTTCGTCGCAGCGGCTGCGGAGCGTCAGCAGCGTTTGCTCGAACGAGGCGCCCGGTTCGAGGCTGCCGTACTGCCGCAGCGTGAAATAGACGCTGATGTTCTCTTCGGGGTATTCGCCGCGGCGGACGTGGTAGGCGTTGGTCCGCGTCTCGATCAACAGCCGAGCTTGCATCCGGCAGGACTCGTCGAGCGTCAGAGTGATCGCCGGCTCGTAGTTGAGGACGCGTGCGCCGGGGATGCGTACCAAGCCGTCGATGGCCGGGCAGCCGCCGAGCGCTTCGGCGACCAGTTCGTCGTGGTTGCCGCGATAGGCCATGTCGAAGCCCATCATGAAGTCGAGCGCTTCGCAGTCCAACGGGCTGACTGAGAGCATGTACGGCAGAAGTTCGAGCGTCAGTCGGTGCTGCTCGACGGCGGTGTCGATGTCCGGCGGATTCAGGAATCCGCTGCAAACTCGTTTCGGTTCGACCGAGACCCAGCGTTGATGGCCGAGGTCTTTGTCTTCTTCCAGCACGCAGTCGCCGGTCTCGCGGGTGTAGAAGTTCCGCATCATCGGGTACGACTTTTGGACTCGCTCGAAAAACCCCAGGATGGTTTCGCGAGCGGCCGGCAGAGGCATCTCGGTGCTGAGGTTCATATTGCAGTAGAAGTCATCGACGTAGGAGTCGAAGGCCAACATGATTCGGTCCTCTGACGAGAAAAGCACTGACGAGAAAAGCGTGAGGTCCATTTCGCACCGAGCGGCGTCTGCGAGGCCCTCACGCTTGTGGTGTTCGCCGGAGGCTGGCAATCAACCTCCGGCGTCGTTAATCGTCGGCGACATTCTAGGGGTGCTCCGGGACGAGGTCAAAGAATGCTTTTCGGAGGAGGCAGTCATGTCACTTCAGGCGTGTGTATTTTCGACACGGCTCGGTTGGTTCGGCTCGGTCGGACAAGAGCGGCGCGTGTGGCGGTTGGTGATGGGACATCGGACTGCTGCTGAGGCTTGGGCCGCTCTGTATCACCACTTTGCCGACGAGAAGTTGGTCGAGTCCGACTGGTATCCGGCACTGCGAAAGAAGTTGGAAGAGTTCGCGGCGGGAAAGCGGGTTTCGTTCGACAACATCAACGTGCGAACCGAGCATCGCACCGAGTTTCAGCAAAAAGTGATCCTCGCCACGCGAGCGGTTGGTTTTGGCGAGACCGTCAGTTACGGAGAACTCGCCGCGCGAGCCGGTTCACCGAATGCCGCACGAGCCGCAGGGACGGTGATGGCCAACAACGAAGTTCCGATCATCATTCCCTGTCATCGAGTGCTGGCCAGCGGCGGAAAAATCGGCGGCTTCTCGGCTCCGCAAGGCATCGATCTCAAGCGGCGACTGCTGGAACTGGAATCGAGTGCCAAAAGTTGATGCGGTGCTGCGACGGCATGCCTGTCAATAGTCGAAACGCTGGTCGCGACGAAGTTCATCACCTTCGAGAAATCGTCCGCTCGTCCGCTTCCGTGCTGTCGAAAGTGATGACTAGAATCGCTGCCGTCCCGCTCTCGTCAATTTCGGGTTCAACGAAAGTGCGGTCATGAATGTTGGCATTGTCAGACCAGATGTCTCGGAGTTGAATCTCGCGATTCTAGGCCGCTCCGTGCATCCAGAATTGTTTGCGATTTACGAGCGTACCTCGGTGGTTCGAGACGGCTTCCAGATGCACCTCGCGATCTGCGAAGCGGGCCATCTTCTGGAACTGCGCACGCCTCATCAAACGCTGTGCGAGATCGTCGCCCCCAAAGGCCAATCGCTGCCGCACCGCGATCGGTTGTTTGACAAGAAGCTGCGAGGCAGCCGCGACGAATCGCTCTGGCTACCGGGAGGCATCGGCTATCAGGTCAGCTTTCAGGTCGAGCGGTTGGACCCGGAGATTTACCTCCAACTGCACGAGGAATTCTCCATCGACTGCCGCAAGGCGACGCTCGGCCGCATGTTCGACCCGCCGAATCGGCTGGCTCCCGCCGCCGTGAGCTATTTGCAACTGGACCTGTTCCCGCGCAGCCTCTTGATCCATGCGTTTCACACGTTCCCGGAAAACTGCGCCGTCGTCAAAACGCAAACGCTGATCGAACTGCCGGGAACCAAGTAGGTCAGGCTTCCCAGCCTGACCCGAACGCTGGACGAATTCACGATTCGGATTTGTCAGCCTGGGAAGGCTGACCTACAAATCGCCGCATGACTGCCACTCAACTGCTGCTTGTCCGTCACGGCACGACCGATGCCAATGTCCGAGTCCCGTACATCTTGCAAGGGAGCAGTATTGATTTGCCGCTCAACGACAACGGTCGCCGACAAGCTCAGCAGGTCGCTCAGTTCTTGTCCGACTTGCCGATCAAGCACGTCTATTCCAGCCCGCTGCAACGAGCCTCCGAGACCGCCGGTGCCATCGCCGAGCGACACGATCTGAGCGTGCATCAAATTGCCGAGATCACCGAATGCCACGTCGGCGTCTGGGAAGGCAAGGACTGGGGCACGATCGCTCGCGAAGCTCCGGAAGCGTATCGGCTGTTCCACGAGGATCCGTCCACGCATCCGTATCTGGGCGGAGAGACCTACTCGGACGTCCTGCGTCGCGCGTGGCCGGCGTTCGAGCGACTGCTGCACCAGCACGTTGGCGAAACGGTCGTCGTGGTGGCTCACAACATTGTGAACCGCGCGCTGTGTGCCCACTTGATGGGGCTGGAGCTTCGCAAGGCGAAGGGACTGGCCCAAGACAATTGCTGCGTGAACATCATCCAGCACGTTGAGGGCAAGAGCACGCTGGTCACGATGAATTCGGTATTCCACCTACGTGGCTGACACTTGCCGAAACTTCGCGACTTTGGTCGGATGCTCGGCGCTTCCGCCACTTCTCGATTTCAGGAGACCACCATGAGCCTGTTGACCTGCATCAAAGACATTTGGGAATTCAATCGGTCGCGCACGCTGATGACCCTGGATGATATCGCCAAGCAGCCCGATCCGACGGCCGTGCTCGGCTGGCGGCCTGGGCCGGGGCGAGCACACATCGCCTGGCAACTGATGCACGTCGGCATCACGGAAGAACTGTTCGCAACCGAGCGATTGTTCGGTTCGACGGCAGGCTTTTTGGATTTGATCCCGCGCTTCAAAGGGGGCAGCACGCCAGACGACAGCATTCCCTCAGCGGATCAGATTCGCGAAGTGCTCAATGCCTCGCGACAACATCTGCTGGAAGGACTCGGCCGTTTGACCGACGCAGACCTCGCTCGCATCCCGGAATCCGGTCTGCTGAAGGACCGAGGCTGGACGATCGCGAAAGCGCTGCACGTCATCAATTGGCACGAGGCTCATCACCAGGGCCAAGCTCACATCACTCTCAACTTGTGGAAGAACCGCGCATGACCCTCTCCGCTGATTATCTCGCACTCATCGAACGCGGTCGCAAAGTTTTTCCGGGTGGTGTTTGTTCGAGCACTCGCTTCAACCAAGCCTGGGGCGCGCCGGTGTACGCCTCGCGAGCGAAAGGTTCTCGCTTTTGGGATGTCGATGGCCGCGAGTTCCTGGACATGTCGATGAGTCACGGCGCGACGCTGCTCGGTCACGCGCCGAAGTGTCTGCGCGAGGTGTTCGACAAGGTCTGGGAACTCGGCGTACTGTGCAGTCTCGATGGCCATTACCCGATCGAACTGGCCGAGCAGATTTGCGAAATCGTGCCGTGTGCGGAGCGAGTTCGCTTCACTGGTTCCGGCACCGAAGCGACTTTGCACGCGCTGCGACTCTGCCGAGCGGTCAGCGGTCGGGACAAGATCATTCGCTTTCACGGGCACTTCCACGGCTACCACGAATTCACGTTCGTCGGCGGGCATCCACCGGCCGATCAACTCGACGCGAGGCCGCCGTATCGCGAGTCCGCCGGCATCCCAAAGTCGCTCGCCGAACTTGTCATCGCCGCCGAGTACAACGACCTCAACGTACTCGAAAAGCTGGTCAAACAGCACAAGCACGAAGCCGGCACAATTTTGATCGAGCCAGTCGATTACAACTGCGGTGCGATCCTGCCAGAGCCAGGATTCCTCGAAGGAGCCCGCCGGCTCGCGACCGAACATGGATTAATACTTTTCTTCGACGAGATTCAATCGTTCGCCAAAAAGTCTCCCGGTGGAGCACAGCAAGATTTCGGCGTCACTCCCGACATTTGCACGATTGGCAAGTCTCTCGGAGCGGGCTTGCCGCTGTCGGCCATCGCCGGAAAAGCGGAGTTGATGGACCGCTTCAAGCCAGTCGGAGACGTGGCTCATTCCGGGACATTCAACGCTCCGCTGCCGAGCATCTTGGCTGGTCTCGCCTTCGTGCGGACGATCCGCACGCCAGAGTTCTGGCAGACCATTCATTCGCTTTCGACGCAATTGTCTCGCGGATTAGCCGACATCTCGAATCGCAGCCTGGTGCCGTGTCGCTTCCAAGTTCACGGCAGCCGCTTTGGATTGACCTTTGGCACTCGCGAGCCGGTCAAATGCTATCGCGACAGTCTGTGCCACCGTCGCGAAACCATGCTGGAGTTCTGCCGGCAGACGACGGCTCGCGGTGTCTACTTCCACGACTACGGCGGCGGTCCATGCCATCACGGGTTTTCGTCGGTTCACACGCCGGCAGACATCGACCGCGTCCTGCAAGTTGTCGAAGACTCCCTGAAGGTGATGGGATGATGAACTCCTCGCGGGGCAGGCCGCTGGCGAATGTTGCAACTTGAAAGCGGCTTGTTAGAGTACGCCCCACACATCGAAGTCTCAAAAACGTTTTGGTTTAGGAAAGGTCCAATGCCGCTGACAAAAGAACGAAAAACGGAGCTGATTCGTGGCCACGCGCGATCCGATGCGGACACAGGTTCGCCGGAAGTTCAGATCGCCATGCTGACCGATCGGATCACTCAACTGACTGACCACCTGAAGGGCCATGTGAAAGATCACTCTGGCCGACGTGGGTTGTTGATGGCGGTTAGCCGCCGTCGCCGCCTGTTGGATTATCTCAAGCGAACCGAAATTGCTCGCTATCAGTCGATCCTCGAAAAGCTCGAGTTGCGCAAGTAGCCCCGGCCGACAAGGTGACGTTGTTTTGGAGGCTTCGGCCGGTGCGTCAGTCAGGGGATTGACGCAGACATGCACGCCAGCCGGCGAATTCGGTTGGGTGTCGGTCCGAGGAAAATTGCTTGAGCCTGCGCGGTAGGTCCACGCGAAACGACGTTCGCCCTTGCTTCGGCCGCCGGCCTGGAAGTTGGCGTCGCTGTCGTTGCGACGCCGTGGATCAAAGTCGTTAGGACGTATCGGCTCGCTGTCGTTTGTCACTCATGGTGAGTGGTCTCGCTGGCTGGCGTCCGTTGAAGTGGAAAGAGAACAAAAATGAAAGTCTCAGTCGAACGAGAAATTGGCGGCAGAATTCTGAAGTTGGAAACCGGCGAGTTGGCGAAACAAGCCCACGGTGCCGTCGTGGTGCAATTCGGCGAGACGTGGGTCTTCGTCGCCTCGGTCAGTGGTCCGCCGCGATTCGCGGATCAGGATTTCTTCCCGTTGACGGTCGATTACCGTGAGCGCTTCGCCGCCGCTGGCAAGTTCCCCGGTGGATTCCTCAAGCGTGAGTCCCGCCCATCGACGCGCGAAATTCTGACAGCCCGGCTCACCGATCGTCCGATTCGTCCGCTGTTCCCGGAAGGCTACTACGACGAAGTGCAGATCATGTCGAACGTGTTGTCGTTCGACGGTGTCAATGATCCGGACGTCCTCTCGATCAACGGTGCGAGTGCCGCGCTGATGCTGGCTCCGCTGCCGTTCAATGGCCCGATCGGAGCCGTGCGGATCGGTCAAGTTGATGGTCAATTCGTCGTGATGCCGACGCAGGAACAACTGAAGACGAGCAAGCTCGATCTCATCGTCGCCGGCAGCAAAGACTCGGTGCTGATGATCGAAGGCTTCGGCGATCAAGTGCCGGAAGAGCAGATGCTCGAAGCCATCCTGCTGGCTCAAGGCGAGATCGCGAAGATTTGCGAACTCCAATTGGAACTGTGTGCGAAGGTCGGCAAGGCTCGCACGCCGAACCCGGTGCCTGTCGAGAATAAGTTCACGGCGTTGCTCAGCGGGGAGTCGTACTCCGCGTTGAAAACAGCCAAAGCCAACACGAAGAAGGCCGAACGCCACGCTGGCACTGACGCGATCAAGAAGGGACTCAAAGCGAAATACTTCCCGGAAGGTGGCGAAGCCGCGACGGGCACTCCGCGACAGTTTTCGGAAGCGTTCGGGGCGCTTGAATCCAAGGTCGTACGCGACCTGATCCAAGAGGGCACGCGACTCGACGGTCGCAAGCCCGATGAAATGCGAACAATCACCTGCTCGGTCGGCGTGGTGCCGCGGATTCACGGTTCGGCCGTGTTCACACGCGGCGAGACGCAATCGCTGGCACAGATTACGCTGGGTACCGGCCGCGATACGCAGAAGGTCGATGGTCCGGTCGAGGAATACGAGAAGCGGTTCATGCTGGACTACAACTTTCCGTCGTACTCGGTCGGCGAGTGCCGTCCGATTCGCGGTCCTGGCCGGCGCGAGATCGGTCACGGAATGTTGGCCGAACGCTCGGTGCATTGGGTCATCCCGCCGGCCGAGAAGTTCCCGTACACGATCCGCACGATCTCGGACATCATGGAATCGAACGGTTCCAGTTCGATGGCTTCGGTTTGCAGTGCGACGCTGGCTTTGATGGATGCCGGCGTGCCGATCACTCAACCGGTGGCGGGCATCTCGATCGGCTTGGTCAAGGACGGCGACAAGTACACGCTGCTGACCGACATCATGGGCGACGAGGATCACTTCGGCGACATGGACTTCAAAGTCGCCGGCACGGGCAAGGGCATCACCGGCATTCAGCTTGACCTGAAGATCGCCGGCATCACCGAGCCGATCATTCGCGACACGCTCGCGCAAGCCAAGGAAGCTCGCCGCGTGTTGCTCAAGACGATGTTGACCGCGATCGGCCGCCCGCGAGCGGACATCTCCGCAAATGCTCCGCGCTTGCATCAGATCAAGATCGACCCGGAGAAGATTGGTCTTTTGATCGGCCCCGGCGGCAAGACGATCCGCGCGATCCAAGAAGAATCGCAAACGACGCTCGACGTCGGCGAAGACGGCACGGTCACAATCGCCGGCATGAACGCCGCTTGTTTGGAAGCCGCGATCGCTCGCATCGAAGCCCTGACCGCCGAGATCAAAGTCGGCCGCGTCTACACCGGCAAAGTGGCGTCGATCAAGGATTTCGGAGCCTTCATCGAAATCGCCCCTGGCAAGGACGGCCTGTGCCACATCAGCGAGCTGGCCGAAGGCTACGTCAAGTCGGTTCACGACGTCGTCAAGATCGGTGACATCATCGAAGTGAAGGTCATCGCCGTTGACGATCAAAATCGAGTGAAGCTGTCTCGCAAGGCAATCCTTGTGGAGAAAGCCCAAGCGACTGGTGGCGGCGAGAGCCCGGCAGAATAGTCCTGGCAGATCCAAGCCAAAGAAAACAGACCTCCGAAGTCTTCGCGACTTCGGAGGTCTGCTCGTTTTATGGAGTGAGAAAAGTTACGGGCTGGAGAACTCACCCAAGGGCAACCCATCGTCACGGATTTGCAGCCTTTGGTAAGTGCCCCAAAAGTCGCGGTTGTAGAAATCGACCGGATCGGCGGTGCTGTAGATATTCTCGCTGATGAAGCGGACTGATCCATCGGCCATCACGAACTGTGAACCACCGGAATGCTCGCTGGAGAACGCCCACCGGGCGATCGGATTCACGGCCCCTCAGCCAGGGGCCGCTGAACCCGTTGGTGCGTTGAGCATTTGCCCGGTCTGCATCTGCACGAAGGCACTGCCATACGGCGTTTCGAGTGTCGCCTGGGGGATCACATACGGATCGCGGAAAATCGCTCCGGCCCAGACCGACGCATCACCCTCTTTGACGAATCGTCGTTCGCCCACCAGAAACGTGTTGGCCGTGCCATCGGTGATTTCGGAAATGCGAACGTGGCTTTCACCGGTGAAGATTCCGCGATTGATGAATCCGAAAGGGCCAGGGTTGGAGAGGTCCGAGACGTTGGCATTCGGAGCCGACGCCACATAGTTCGACTGCGCGACCTCCAGCGTGTCGAACATGCGACGCGAGTTCATTGACGAACTCGAATCCGCCGGGCAAACGAATACCGGCAGCACCTGACGTGCGAGATCGGGGCGATTTGCCAAGACCTGTCCGAGCGTTTGCGCTTTCGAATTGAGTTGACGGTACAACGGTGACGCTTCGAGATACGGCAGTAGTGCGACTCCCCAAGCCCAAGCCGGTTCGGTGGGGGCGGTGCCTCGCAGACCAGCCTCAACGGTTCCCGGAGGAAAACCATTGTTGGGATCGTGGTAGTTGTGCAGGGCGAGACCGATTTGACGCAGGTTGTTGGAACACTGCGTCCGCCTCGCTGCCGCCCGCGACTTTTGCACGGCTGGCAACAGCAGCGCGACCAGAATTGAAATAATCGCAATCACCACCAGCAATTCGATCAGGGTGAAGCCGCGACGATTTCGGAATCGCAGAGAACGTTGCGTCATCCTTCGCTCCTTCTGTGGAAGCTATCAAGCCCAACGGCGAGTAGCTCACCGATTGCGGTGGGAAATGTCAACTTAAATTTGCATGACACTCGGAGTATGCTGTGTGTGGGGCTGGCTCATTGGCCGTTCGAATCGGGAGTCGAGAGTTCATGTCCGCCGCCAAGTCATGGTTTGTGCAAACGGGATTTGGCACCCGGCTGGGGCCAATGCCCGGTGATGCTTTGCTGGAACTGGTGCGTACCGGCGCATTGATCAGCACCGACGAAGTACGCGATTCGGTTGACGGCGACTGGCAGCGTGCGGCCGAGATTCCCGGACTTTTCGATGCCGCAAGCACGCCGAACTCGGAGACGGCTACGGCACCATCACCACTTCTGGGCGATGTCGACATTGCCTCGCCAGCGATGCCCGTTTCGGCAATCTCATCGGCGGGGCTGATTCCGCCAGATCCAGCGAGGACTGCGAACCACACTGACTTGCCAATCCTTGCGGAGCCAACTGTGGAGTTGCCGAACTCTGCGGCCCCGACCCGCACTCCGGTGTTGGACGAGCCGGCAGTTGCGCCACCCGTTTCGTCTGAGGACGACCTCGTTAACGCCTGGAGGTTGGAGCGCAGACGCTCGAAAGAAGATCTTGGCATGGTGTCACTCGCAGCCGAAGTGACGCAGTCGCAGATCGAAGAGGATCTCGCGTCAGAATTGCCGACCGAGTTATTCGGCGACAAATTGGCGACTCCCAGCGACGCAGTTGTTCGCGCGAACAAGGCGTCGCGGTCGTCGTTGAAACGGCCGGCGTTTCTCGATCAAGTCGCTGGCTTGGAGGACAGTCCACGGACGCTGGCCGAGACGCCTCTTCAAACGTGGAATCGTTGGCGACGCAGCTTGCCAAGCGGGCCGATTGTGGCGGTCCTCGTCGTTGTGATCTTGTCGGCTTGGTGGATGTGGCCGCGTTCGCAGCGAGCCATCTACGACCGGTACGTTGATCTCTGGTCCGATTGGAAAGTTCGCCGAGTCGACTTGAAAGATAAAGCAGGTTGGGAACACTTTCTCTTGCATGTGGATGCGGAGTTGGACGCCATCGTTCCGTGGTTGGAAAAAAACACGCAGGCGGGAGATCAAGAAAAGCGACTGCTATTGTTCATCGGCCGCGACTGTCTTCGACAAATGCGGGTGCAGCCACGGCAACCAGGCACCTCGCAGGAGAAGAAATTGGAATCTATGTTGGCTGAGCTTCGTGAGCGTTATGAACCGTCGGTTCCGGCCGCACCGCGCGAGGCATTCATCGGGGCCAAGAGTGTTTCACCCAAAAACTCCACCACAAGGAGCCGTTCGTCGGACGAGATTCCTGTCGAGCACGCCCCAGCGGAGTTGAAGCCGGAACCGCCCATTTCCACTCCAGTGCCCACCGAAGCGAGCAAGCGACCCTGAGTGGACCCGCATCGTGGGATAGGCTTCCAGCCTGTCAAAGTTGCCGAGAAGTGACAGGCTGGAAGCCTATCCCACTGCCTACCGATCTCTGCGGGTCCACTTAGCCCATTCGGCACTGGATCGGTGCGAACGTGCGAACGAGTTGCTTCGCACTCAGCAGGCCATCGACCGCCGCGCTGATGATGCCTCCGGCGAAGCCCGCGCCTTCGCCGACCGGATACAATCCGCGGCAACCGAGCGATTGCCGCGTCGGAACGTCGCGGTCGATTCGCACCGGCGAACTGCCGCGCATTTCCGGACCGATCAGATTCGCGTTCTTCAAAAAGTCGCCGCGCCATTTGAGGTCCATCAGCGGCAGACCGGATCGAATCGCGGACAGCGCGGCCGGAGGCAACACGTTGTCGAGACTCAGCGGCGCAAGCCCGCGCGGGTACGAACTCTCAAAACGTTGATCGGGTGACGGCGACTGGCCGGCGAGAAAGTCGGTCGCCGTTTGAATCGGACAAAAGTAATTGCGGCCGGCCAACTCGAACGCGGCCGACTCGAAGCGGCGTTGCAGTTCGACGCCGGCAAGCGGATGCGAGCCGCCGAACTCGTGCGGTTCGAGCGTGACCATGACTCCGCTGTTCGCGAACGGCGTGTCGTGCCGCGAGTTGCTCATGCCGTTCGTCGCGAAACAATTTGGCTCGGAGATGCTGGGGATCGCGATGCCGCCGGCACACATGCAGAACGAATACACGTCCCGTTCGCCACGAGCGGTCAGCGTGTAGTCGGCCGCGCCCAGCAATTCGAGATACTCCGGCCGCCCGTACTTGTGCCGGTTGACTTGTTCTTGTGGCTGTTCGATCCGCAGGCCGAGTTGAAATGCTTTCTGCGTCATCGGGATGCCAGCGTCGAGCAACATGCGATACGTGTCACGAGCGCTGTGCCCGATGCCGAGGATCGCCTGTGTCGTCGCGATGTGGCCGCTCGACGTGTGCAACCCGCGAAGGTGCCCGTCGGCGATGTCGAGTCCTTCGAGCCGGCAGCCGAAGCGATACTCGCCGCCGAACTCTTCGATTTTGCGACGCAGATTGCGGACGATCAACGGCAATCGGTTGCTGCCCAGATGCGGCCGTTGCTCGTAGATCAGCGACGGCTTACCGCCGCACTCGACGAATCGCGCGAGCACCCAATCGACATCGGGACCGTTCAACCGGCAGGTCAGCTTGCCGTCGCTGAACGTGCCGGCCCCGCCTTCACCGAAGAGATAATTGTTTTCGGGATCGTGCGGGCCGCCGGAATCGAAGAAACGAATCGCGGGGACTCGCTCTTTGACCGCCTGACCGCGTTCGAGGATCAGCGGTCGATAGCCCCTCGCCGCGAGAAAATATCCCGCCAGCAATCCGGCCGGCCCGGAGCCGATCACGACCGGCCGTTGTTCGAGCGGTGTCGCACCCGATGCGACGTCTTCAAATACGGGAGCCGCGAACAGTTCGACGTTGGGCGGCTTCTTCGCGAGCAGCGCCGCGATCTGTTCGCTGTCCGGTAACTCGACGAGCAGTGTGTAGACGAACTTCAAATCGCGCCGCGATCGAGCGTCGAGGCTCTTGCGCAGAATCCGCCAGCGAGCAACGTCCGCTTCGCTGACGCTCAATGTTCGAGCGAGCCGTTTCGGAATCTCAGATTCCGGCTCGAACACGTCGGTCGTCAAGTTGGCGATGCGGATGGATGGCATGGGGAGAGTGGCGAGTTGTTAGTGGCGAGTGGCGAGCATGAGAGTTGACGCCCGGCTTTGTTTTTCAACTCGCCACTCGCCACTAACAACTCGCCACTCTTCCTACCGATGCAACGCTTCGTGTTCCTGCTCGTCGTGTGGGCGGTTGTCGCGGCCTCTGCCGGCGGTGAGTTCGATACGGTCCACAAACTTCACGTTCGCGCAGTCGTCGAGTTCATCGGTGTGACACACGGCCGGATTCTTGATGAGGAATCGAAACGGCCCGCCTTTCGCTTCCGGGTACGGCGTCCCGTCAAGCTGATAGACGACGACCGCTTCGTCCACGATCGCTGCCAGCGGGATGCTCGCCGCGAAGTCGTCGCGCGTGGCGTGCAGAGTCAGATAGGTGGCGTCGGTGGTGGGGACCACTCGGTCCAAGATCGCTCGCAAGGTGACGCCGTCTCCCGGTCGCTTCGGATGGAAGCGAGTGAAGTCCCGAACGTGCTCGGCCTCCGAGAACGCTCGCAAGTCGTCGAAGGAAAAGGATTGAGGCGACGCCACCAAACCGTCCACTCGCAATGTCGCTGACTGAGTCATGCAATATTCCTGTCTGCGTTGTCGCTGAATTGTCAGATTTGAAATCTGAGATTTGAGACTTCAGATTGTCGTGTTTGGCACCGGAGTCGGCGCTTCGGGTACCAGCACTTGAACTTCTTGCCCCGCGACTCGCACATCGAACGTTTCGGTGCGAGTCTTCGCATTCGGATTGTCCAACCAAATTCCGGTTTTGACACAAAACCGCCAAGCATGCCACGGACAGGTCACTCCGCCATCTTCGACATACCCGGCCGCCAACGAGGCTCCCATGTGCGGGCACAGATCGTTGATCGCCGAGTACTCGCCGTTGGTCAAGAACACGGCGACCATCTTGCCGTTGACGCAGAAAGCTCGACCTTCGCCTTCGGGGATGTCGCCCACATGAGCGACTGTCTGAAAATCTGCCATCGAATGCCTCGTGGTGGTTGATCTTGTAACCCGCCGCGTCAGCAAGGGCGAACACTTCCGCACATGTTGAAACCGACTGTCGCTTGAAGCGTCCGCCCTTGCTGACGCGGCGGGTTACGAAGACAAACAAACGCAGAGTAGAGCCTCGCTCGTGTGGCCTCAATCGTACTACGATCCCGCTCATGCCGCTGTTCGATTCCGATTTTCTGAAGAAGCTCGAATACCTGTCGCTCGTCTCGCGGCGGTTGTTTCGCGGTTCGTTGCTGGCTCAGCGGCGGACGATGCAAACCGGAGGCGGCATCGAGTTCGCCGATCATCGCGAGTACTCGCACGGAGATGACTTTCGGCATTTGGATTGGAACGTGTTCGCTCGGCATGGGCAGTTGCTGCTGAAGCGGTTTCAAGAAGAAGAGGACTTGCACGTCTACCTGCTGCTGGATTGTTCGCGAAGCATGGCGTTCGGTTCGCCGCCGAAGTTCGATCTAGCTCGGCAAATCGTCGCCGCGCTGGCGTACATCGCACTGTCCGATTTGGACCGAGTCGCCGTGATCGCCTTCGCGGACGACATCGTCGCCGACTTTCCGTTGACTCGCGGCAAGGACCGGATTCTCTCGCTGCTGAAATTTCTCGACGGGCTTGAGGTGCAAGGCGAGGCCACGGACCTGGGCCGCGTCGTCAAAGCCTTCACGCAACGCCCGCAGCGACGCGGGTTGGCCATCGTCGTCAGTGATCTCTTCGACCCCAACGGCTACGAGCGAGGCTTCGATCAGCTTCGCTACCGCAACTACGAACTGCACGCCGTCCAACTGCACGACCGGCTCGAAGCCGAACCAAGTTTGCTGGGCGAGTTGGAGCTCGTGGACATCGAATCCGATGGCGGACAAAAGGTGACGATCACCGAGAACGCCTTGAAGAAGTACCGGATATTGTTCGAGGACTTCCAAGAATCGCTGCGAAAGTACGGCCGCAAATACGGCGTCGGCCTGACGCAGACGCGATGCGAGGTGCCGTTTGACGAATTGATTTTAAAGATGATGCGTGCTTCGGGAGCGGTGAGATGAAGAGGCAGTGCAAAGTGCCGAGTGCCGAGTGCAAAGTGAAAAATGACCTGGCAGGTCACTGCTGGCGCAGGTGCCTGCACTTTGCACTTTGCACTTTGCACTCTGCACTTTGCACTGCCCAACACCAGGAGACCTGCGAATGTCGCTAGCCTCCCCGCTCGCACTGCTCTGGCTCGCCGCTCTGATCCCGGTCGTGGTCTTCTACATTCTGAAGATTCGGCTACGGCGAGTACCGGTCTCGACGATTTTGTTCTGGCGGCAGATCTACGACGAGCACCGGCCCCGTTCGATCTGGCAGCGGCTGAGACATTGGTTGTCTCTGTTGGCTCAGATCGTGTTGATCTTGTTACTGGTGGGAGCACTCACCGATCCGTTCTTTGCCTGGGAGACTCGGCAACTGCGGCGAATCGTGTTGATCGTGGATAACTCGGCCAGCATGAATGCAGCGGATATCTCGCCGTCGCGCCTGGCCGCCGCGAAGGACGAAGCGTTGCGAGTCATTCACGGGATGCGATTCCGTGACGAACTGGCCGTGGTCGTGGCCGGTGGATCGCCGCGAGTCGTCTGCGGGTTTTCGAGCCACGGCCGCACACTGGCCCACGCCGTTGATGATGTCGTGCCCACCGACAACCCCACGCGAGTGACAGAGGCGGTCGAGCTTGCTCGCCGCTTGCTTGGCGAACGACAAGACGAGCATCTGCGTGAGATCGTCGTGCTGACCGACGTGGGGCAGGTTTCCAACCTGCCCGGCCCGAATGCAGTGGAAGAGTCACGGGCAGGTTGGAAACCTGCCCCACGAGTCATCATCCGCCGCTTCGGTACGAACACTGGCAACGTGGGCATCACGCGGTTTCAGGTGCGGCGGAGTTTGATCGATCCGCTCGGCTACGAGATTCTCGCGGAGGTCACGAACGCCTCGAATGAGCCGGTCGAGTGTCGCTTGGAGATTGATCTGAATGAGGACGTCGTCGATGTCGTGCCGTTGAAGCTGACACCGGGTCAGCGTTGGAGCCAGACTTTTGAAAAGACCTCGGCCGACGGCGGACACCTTTTGGCGAAGCTGGATCGAGCAGATGCTCTCGCGGCGGACAATCGCGCGTGGGCCGTGTTGCCGAAACGCGAGTTGATGCCCGTGACGCTTGTGTCTGAAGGAAATCTGTTTCTCCAAAAAGTCTTCGAGTCGAATCCGCTGGTCGTGCTGACTCGCGTCGAGCCGGCGGCATGGAAGCCAACTTCCGAGCCGAGCGTGGGCATCACCGTCTTGCATCACCACGTTCCCGAAAAACTGCCGGCGGGTTCGCTGCTGGTGATCGATCCGCGTGGCGGCTGCGATCTTTGGCAGCTTGGCGAACCGGTGCAGAATCCGATCGTCAATCAACAAGACAAGGACTCGCCGCTGCTCAGTCATGTGCGGCTGGATAACGTCGTGATGCCGGAGGCTCGGCAGGTAAAAGTCGCCAGCGACGAGGGAGTCAAAGTGCTGGCCCGTTCGCTTGCAGGCGATCCACTGTTGGCGACCATCGAGCGGCCAGGACAGAAGGTGTTGCTGCTGACAGTCAATCTCGATGAAGGCGACCTGCCGCTGCGGACAGCGTTTCCGATCTTGATGATGAACGCCCTGAATTGGTTCACCGAAAACCGCGGCGAGCTGCGCGAGTCGTTGCCGACCGGGGCGATCACCGAGATTGATGTCGCGGTATTGAACGGCAGTCGGGGTCTGAGCGGCACCGCGCTAGCCGCCGGTGTTCCCGCAGTACCGGCGGCTAGCGCCGGCCCGCTCACGAGTTCTCAAATCCGCTTGATCGCGCCCGACGGACGTCGCTCAGCGTTACCGATACAGTCTGAGCGGCTGTCGCTGGGACCGTTCTATCAATGCGGCGTTTGGAGCGTCGTCGCCGCAGAGGACGACACGACGTTGCTCGAACTGGCCTGCAACCTCGCGGATCGGAATGAGTCGGACGTGCGAGTGCCGAAATCCGAAGAGGCGACGCAGACGTCCGTAGTCTCGGCGAGCGTGCTCGGCAATCAGCCGGTGTGGTTTTGGTTGATCGCATCCGCGTGGCTGCTGATGGCGATCGAGTGGTGGGCGTATCAGCGACGAGTGATTGAATAGACTCGATGTCGGAGTGACACATGCAACACGTTGTTCTTCTCGGTGATTCGATTTTTGACAACGCGTCGTACGTGCCGGGTGGCGATCCGCTGATTGAACAACTTCGGTCAAGGCTCCCGCGCGGATGCCGTGCTACGCTGCTCGCTGCGGACGGGGCGTGCATCAGCAATATCGCCAGACAACTCTCAAATGTGCCGAGTGACGCGAGTCACTTAGTGGTCAGCGTCGGTGGCAACGACGCTCTTCAGTGCAGTCCCGTTTTGAACGCAAGCATCACTTCCTCATCCGAGTTATTTGAGGAACTGGCTCAAATTCAAACGGAGTTTTTCGACGAGTATCGGTCAATGCTTCAATTGGTTGCGGCAGCTCAACGCCCAACCGTGATCTGCACAATCTATGATGCGATTCCCGACATCGGTCGAGATGCCGTCACGGCGCTGTCGATCTTCAACGACTCCATCATTCGAGCTGGAATTGACGCGGGCCTTCCGATCCTTGATCTACGGTTCGTTTGCAACGAGTCGCGAGACTACTCATCCATTTCGTCGATTGAACCGTCGGAGATCGGCGGTTCCAAGATTGCGCGTGAAATCGCATACGTGTTGAAAAGCCATGATTTCTCAAGAGCGGAAACCGTCATTTACCGTTAGCCAACTATGACACGACTTCAGTGGGGATTGGAATTCACACATCCGGGCTGGCTGGCCGCGGTGGTCGCCGTGCCGTGGGTGGTGTGGTATTTCCGACAGAGCTTGGTGGACTTCGCGCGGTGGCAGCGGGCTGTCTCGACGGGAGTTCGTGTCGCAATTGTGTTGCTGCTGGTATTAGCTCTGGCGGGGCTGACGCTGTTGCGGCCGACGGCTCGGCAGTTTGTGATTGTGGCTGTGGATCAGAGTTTGAGTGTTGGTGAGGAGCCGCTGCTGGGAGTCGTGGACGCAAGCGCGACGAAGAAGACCTCGGTGGCGGATCGGTTTCTCGATGAGCTGTTGGCGGCGAGGGTGATTGGGGCTGATGACCGTATTGCATTCGTGCCGTTTGGATCGCGTCCGGCTGCGGTATCGGACCAGCCGTCTTGGCGAGCGGAGGGTGTCAACCCTCCGAGTGACGCAACATCGCCCAAAGCGGAAACACTCGGAGGGTTGACACCCTCCGCTCGCCGAGACGAATTCCGTGATGGCACCGACATCGCGGCGGCGATTGAAGCGGCGGCGGCGGCGATGCCTCCGGATTATGTGCCGAGGATTTTGCTGCTGACCGACGGCAATCAGACGAAGGGGGATGCGTTGCAGGCGGCGTTGGCCACGGCGAATCGAGAGCGGCGGCGCGAGGCGATTCCGATCACCACGATTCCTCTGCCGACGCGCGATGATCCCGAAGTGCAGTTGTCGGCCGTGAAGGTGCCGGCACAGGTGCGCGAGGGTGAGCCGTTTTATGTCGAGGTCGTGATCGATTCGAACCACGACGACGAAGGGTTGATCGAGGTTTTTCGCGGTGCTCACAAAGTGCTGTCAGAAACGAAGCCGCTCAAAAAGGGGGAGAACCGGTTTCGGTTCCCGCAGTCGATTCAGCGCGAACGTCTGGCGGAGTACGCCGCGCGAATCAGCGGGCTGAAGCAGGACACGCTGGTCGACAACAACAGCGACAACGGATTGGTCTTCACGGCGGGACAGCCGCGTGTGTTGCTGATCGACAGTGATCCCAAACAGACCGAGCATCTCGTGTTCGCGTTGCAGCAGGAGGACATTCAAGTCGATGTCCGGCCTCCGCAGGGAATGCCGGAGGACTTGGCCGACTTGCAGAACTATGAATTGCTGGCGCTGTCGAACGTGCCGGCGACGTCGCTGACTCAGCGGCAAATGGAACTTGCTCGGACGTACGTGCAAGACCTCGGCGGCGGATTCGTGATGCTCGGCGGCGATCAGTCGTTCGGGCTGGGCGGGTACTACAAAACGGTGCTCGAAGAAATCCTGCCGGTGCGATCCGACTTCGAGAAGGAAAAAGAAAAGCCGAGCCTGGCGATGGTCCTGGTCGTCGATCGGTCGGGGTCGATGGCCGGACAAAAACTGGAAATGGCGAAAGAAGCCGCGAAGGCCGCCACCGAACTGCTGGGACCGAAAGACCAAATCGGCGTGATCTGCTTCGACGAGACGCACTACTGGGTCAGCCAACTGCAATCGGCATCGAACAAGGGCCGCATCTTGGACGAGATCAGCGGCATTCAAGTCGGCGGCGGCACGAGCCTCTATCCGCCGATGGAAGAGGCGTATCAATCGTTGGTCAACGCGGTGTCGAAACTGAAGCACGTTATCGTGCTGACCGACGGCATCTCGAACCCCGGCGACTTCGAGGGACTCGCGCAGAACATGGCTTCGGCCCGGATCACCTGCTCGACAGTCGGCGTCGGCGACGGTGCCGCGGGCGATTTGTTGGAGACGATCGCTCGCATCGGCCAAGGCAGGTACTTCATCGCGACCGATCCGGCTTCGCTGCCGCAAATCTTTGCCAAGGAAACGCTGACCGTCAGCAAAGCCGCGATCAACGAGCAGCCATTTATCCCGCAAGTCATCCGACCAACGCAGGCACTCGCGGGCATCGACTTCGAGTCCGCTCCGTTTCTGCTGGGATATGTGATGACTCGGCCGAAGCCGACGTGCGAGCTGATCCTCGCCAGCGAGCAGGGTGATCCGGTGCTGGCGTGGTGGCGATACGGACTCGGCACGACGGTCGCGTTCACGAGCGACGCGAAAAGCCGCTGGGCTGCCGAGTGGCTGACGTGGCCCGGCTTCAGCAAGTTCTGGGCACAGACGATTCGTCACGCGATGCGCAAGAACGACGCGAAGGGAGTGACGGTCGAGGTCGCTCAACGCGCTCGCCGCGCGACGGTGACGCTCGACGCCGTCGATCCGAGCGGCCGATTTCTGAACGGAGCCGAATCCGAAATCACGGTCATCGACCCACGACTCGGCGAGCGAAAGCTGCCGCTGATTCAAACCGCTCCCGGCCGCTACGTCGCCGAGTTCGATACGCCCAACCCCGGTTCGTACCACTTGAATCTGTCGCAACGCGCGGCCAACGGCGGTCCGATCATTCATCAACAAACTCGCGGTCTGACGGTCGGCTACTCCGACGAATTCCGCCTGCGACCGACGAACACCGAACTGCTGCAACAGATCGCGACCGCGACCGGAGGGCGATTCAATCCGCAGCCCAGCGAAGCGCTGCTCGACGCGCCGAGCGTTTCGGCACTGCAACGCATGGCTCAGCAAACTCGGCCACTGTGGCCGGAGTTGGTGATGCTGGCGCTGGTCCTGTTCGTGTTTGACGTCGCGCTGCGGCGCATCGACTTGTCCGTTTGGTTCCCGTCGGCCAACACGGCAGTGACGACGGTCGTCAAACGTGCGGCGGCGAAGCGTACCAGTCCTCCGAAACAAGCCGAGTCACGAGCACTCTGACCCCTCTTGGAGTCATTCGCCGATGCGCAATTCTCTGATGTTTCCGAAGTCGTTCCTCGTCGCAGGAATGTTGCACCTGGCCGTTTCCTCTGCGGGCGGAGTGAAAGCTTCTGAAGCCGTGGCGGGCCGATCACTCGAAGGATGGACTGCCGAGTTGCAGTCGCCGTCGCCGGTGGCGCGACGTCGAGCGGTGCTGTCGGTTGGAGCTTTCGGTAAGTCGGCGGTGACGGCGCTGAAGCAGGCGTTGTCTCACAAAGACGCGGTGGTGCGGTACTGGGCGGCGAGCGAGTTGGGCGATCTTGGCGACGATTCGCAGCCCGCGCTGGAGGCCCTGCGAAAGTTGCACGGTGAGAAACCAATCGGAGTGCGAATCGCAGCGGCGTATGCGTTGTGCCGCATCGGCCATGTCGAAGAAGGCTTGCCGACGTTGCTCGAAGGGTTGCAGCACAGCGAGCGCGGTGTGTGGAATTCGTCGGCCGATTTTCTGGCTCGGATCGGTCCGCCGGCGAAGGCCGCGATTCCGACGCTGGAAGCGGAAGGGAAACGGGGAGCCGATCACATCGCCGACATTTGCAACGAGGCGCTGCGGCGGATTCGTGGCGTTGATCAACCGGTGCAGTCGAGGACGGCGAACCAGACGCAAGGGGACGCGGCCGGAGGCAAAGCGAACAATAAAATGACGGCGGCTGCGGTGTTCTCGAAGGCGTTCCTCGACGAAGACGTCGGACGGTTTGCCAAATCGGTTGAGAAACGAAAACATCCGAACGTCCTGTGGATCAGCGCGGAGGACATCTCGCCGAGTCTCGGCTGTTACGGCGATTCGTATGCGATGACTCCGCGACTGGATCAGCTCGCGAGCGAGGGAATGCGGTTCACGCGGTGCTTCACTCATGCTGGCGTGTGCGCGATCTCGCGGTCGGGGCTGATCACGGGGATGTATCCCGTGTCGATCGGCAGCCAGCACATGCGGTCGCAGATCGTGTTGCCGCCGCAGGTGAAGGCGTTTCCGGAATACCTGCGAGCGGCCGGGTACTGGACGACGAACCGCTCGAAGACGGACTACAACTTTCCGCCGCCGAAGGCCGCGTGGGATGAGAACAGCGCTCAGTCTCGTGATTGGCGTGGGCGAGCGGCCGGGCAGCCGTTCTTCAGCGTGATCAATCTCGTGACGACGCACGAGAGTCAGATTCGTGGCAAGTTCGGCGAGACACTGCACGACCCGGCGAAAGCTCAGTTGCCGCCGTACATCCCGGACACGCCGGTGACTCGGCGAGATTGGGCGCGGTACGCCGACTTGCTGACGACGCTCGATCAACAAGTCGCCGCGATCTTGGATCAGTTGCAGGCCGACGGACTCGCGCAGGACACGATCGTCTTCTTTTGGGGCGATCACGGTCAGGGCCTGTCGCGCGGCAAACGCTGGCTGTACGACTCGGGGACGCGCACGCCGTTGATCATTCGCTGGCCGGGGAAGCTGGAGGCGGGATCGGTTTGCGAGGACTTGGTCTGCTTCTTGGATTTCGCGCCGACGATGTTGCGGCTGGCGGGCGTTGATGTGCCTTCGCATTTGCATGGGCGGGTCTTGCCGCCGATTGAAAACGGTATCACGGCTGTCGGCTCGCGGCCCTCGGCTGTCGGCCGGGAATACATTTTCGGGCATCGGGATCGGATGGATGAGACGTACGACTTGATTCGGTCGGCTCGCGACGCGCGTTTCAGATATCTCCGCAATTACGCGCCGCGGCGGTCCTACGCTCAGAATATCACCTACATGAATCAAATGCCGACGATGCGCGAGATGCGGCGGCTGAATGCCGAGGGATCGTTGACCGGCGCACCGGCGCTGTACTTCCGCGAGTCCAAGCCGGTCGAAGAGTTGTTCGACACGGAGGCCGATCCGCACGAAGTCGTGAATCTTGCGGATCGGCCCGAACATGCCGAGACATTGAAGCGGATGCGAGCGGCTCTGGAACGCTGGCAAGAGGACGTCGGCGATTCGGGTTTGATCCCGGAACCGCTGCTCGTCACGCCGTTGGATCTAGCCGGCAGCAAATCTAATTGAAGCGGCTAGCGATGATCGCGCCAGTCGCGCGCCTGCGTCATGCACTCTTCGAGTCGCGTGCGGATCAATTCGAGAATCGCCGCTTCGCCGAGCTTCAACGTCTCGACGACTTGCTCGGCGGAGATCGGTTCGCCGAAGACAACTCGCACGGTGGAGAAGTGCGGAACCTTGTGGTTGCGGCCGAGCGCACGATCGGCTCCCGCGATGCCGACGGGGCAGACCGGGACGTTGGCTCGGCGGAGCATCGCCAGGAAGCCCGGTTTGATCTCGCCCAGTTTTCCATCAGCACTGCGCGTCCCTTCGGGAAAGATGCCGACCCAGAAGCCGGCGTTGAGTCGCGCGATCATTTCGCGCAGAGCAGCGGTGCCGGCGGACTCGCGATTGATCGGCAAGACGTACATGTTTCGCAGCAGCCGGCCGATGAACGGGACTCGAAACAGATTCTCACGAGCCAGAAAACTGACCGGCCGACGCAGCGGCAGGCCGACAAGTGCCGGGTCGAGAAAGCTCTGATGATTGATGACCAGCAGCATCCCGCCGCGATGCGTGATGCGGTCGTGTCCGCGTGCTCGGTAACGCAGCCACAACGCGAAGACCAGCCGCAACACGAGTTGAAGACCGAGCCACACCCATTTCCGCCGCTCGGGCTGTGTTTCGGTCGGGAAGTCAGACATAAAAACAATTCGCGTGAGTGACATGCGCCCGGCCAATCGCCGAGAGCCGATGGCCGAAAGCCGTGATACCGTTTTTCAAACTGAGCGACATGATGATGTCACATGCCTGTCTTGCAAATCGAAGGCACGGGGATAGTCTCTGCCGACTCGCCGATCCGCTTCCTTTTTCTCCGCAGAAAGACTCGCTGATGAGAAACATTGCTGCCCCAATCGCCTGTTGGATGTTGTTGCTGTTCGGAGCCATCGAACTTCAAGCTCAGGAGACGCCGAAGGGCGAGGTCACGAAATACACGTTTGAGAGCAGCAAGATCTTTCCCGGTACGTTTCGCGATTATTGGGTCTATGTGCCGAAGCAGTACGCCCCGGCGAAACCGGCGTGCGTCTTCGTCTGCCAGGACGGCATTCAATACAACGCTCCGGCGGTCTTCGATGACTTGATCGCCAAGAAGGAGATGCCGGTCACGATCGGCGTCTTCGTGATGCACGGCCGAGTGAAAGCGCAGTCGGACCAAGCTCTCGACCGGTTCAACCGCAGCTTCGAGTACGACGGACTCGGTGACGGGTACGCGCGGTTCATCCTCGACGAGATTCTGCCGGAAGTCGAAAAGAAAAAGACGTCCGATGGCCGCGAGATCAAGCTGTCGAAGGACGGCAACGACCGCTGCATCGCCGGCAATAGCAGTGGAGCGATCTGTGCTTTCACGGCGGCTTGGGAACGCCCCGATGCATTCCGCCGAGTCTTCAGCGCGATTGGCACCTACGTCGGACTGCGCGGCGGGCAAAACTATCCGACGCTGATCCGCAAGTACGAGCCGAAGCCGATTCGCATCTTTCTGGAAGACGGCACCAACGACAACAACATTTACGCGGGCGATTGGTGGATCGCGAATCAGGCGATGGAACGTTCGCTGGTCTTCGCCGGATATGAAGTGGATCACAAGTGGGGCGAAGGCGGGCACAGCGGCAAGCATGCGGGCGAGATCTTCCCGGACGTGATGCGTTGGATTTGGAAGGATTACCCGGCACCGGTGAAGGTCGGCAAAGGTTCGCCACAGATTCAAGAGATTCTGATTCCCGGCGAGGACTGGCAACTCGTCGGCGAAGGCTACAAATTCACCGAAGGCCCGGCGGTCAACGCGAAAGGGGAGGTCTTTTACAACGACGTCGGCGCGAGCAAGACGTTCAAGGTCGGACTCGACGGCAAGGTGATCGAGTTCCTCGCCGACTCGAAGCGTGGCGATGGTCAAGCGATTGGCCCGGACGGCCGGCTTTACGCGAACGCCGGTGCGACCGAGCAACTGCTCGCCTGGGATGCTGACGGAAAATCGACGGTCTTCGCCGACGGCTTCAAGGGAAACGATCTTGTCGTGCGACACGACGGCAGCGTCTACGCGACCGCTCCGTTCAAGACCCTCAACAACAGCGAGATTTGGTACGTCTCACCGAAAGGGGAGAAGAAGATCGTCGATACCGGTTTGAAGTTCGCGAACGGCATCTGTTGTTCGCCGGATCAGTCGCTGCTGTACGTGGCCGACAGCCGGACGCATTGGGTCTACAGCTATCAGATTCAGGCGGATGGCTCGTTGGCTCACAAACAGAAGTATTTCCATCTGCACGTGCGCGACGTTGACGAGGACAGCGGCGTGGACGGTCTGCGCACGGATCGCGACGGCCGCTTGTGGGCGGCGACTCGCATGGGGCTGCAAGTCTGCGATCAACCGGGCCGAGTCAACTGCATCATCCCGACTCCAAACGGAAAGCTCGCCAACCTGACGTTCGGCGGAGTGGACTTCGACACGATCTACGCCTGTTGTGGCGACAAGGTCTATCGCCGCAAAGTCAAAGTGAAGGGTGCCAACGGCTGGGCCGCTCCGATCAAGCCGGGGACGCCGCGGCTTTAGAAGTTTTGTAGCCACGTTTCGCCAGAACGTGGGAAGCATGGAGTGGCCCGCGTTCTGGCGAAACGCGGCTACGACCGGAGGACTTTTTCATGCTGCTGAGTCTGTGTATTCCGATCATCGCCGCCACGGTGGCGTTGTTCTTCGCCAGCTATTTGTCGTGGATGGTCTTGCCGTTTCACCGCAAGGATTGGGTCAAACTCGCCAAGGAGGATCAGTTCATGCAGGCCGTGCGCGACTGCGAGATTCCGATTGGCAGCTACATGTTTCCCGGCTGTGATTCGCCGGAGGAAATGAAAAGCGAGGCGTACAACAAAAAGTGGGAAGCCGGGCCGTGTGGAATCCTCTCGGTCTATCCGAAGGTCAACATGGGGAGAAATTTGGGACTCACGTTTTTGTACTTTCTCGTGGTCAACTTCTGTTTGGCGTATCTCGCGACGCTGGCTCTTCAGCCGGGAGCGAATTTCATGGCGGTCTTCCGGTTCGTCTCAACTGCCGGGTTGATGACGTTCTTGGCGGCGATCGTGCAGCACGCGATTTGGTTTCACAGTCGCATCGTCGGACACATTCTGGAATCAATCGCGTACGCGGCGATCAGCGGATCGATCTTCGCGGCGATGTGGCCCAAGCTATGAGCCGCAGGGCGCTAGCCCCGGTTCGGATGACACAAACCGGGGCTAGCGCCCTGCGGCTGATCAGGAAGTCATCACAGCCCCGTTCCTAAGTGGCGGAATCGAGACAGTTATGTTGCACGCGGTCATTCTGGCGGGGGGCAGCGGAACTCGGTTCTGGCCGCAGAGCCGGCGGGCGTTGCCCAAACAGTTCCTGCGGTTTGGCAGTGATCGCACGTTGTTGCAAGAGACCGTCGACCGCTGCCGTGTGATTGTCCCGATCGAACGCACTTGGATCGTGACTGGCGAGTCGCACTTGGCTGAGACCGTTCGGCAATTACCGGAATTGGCCTCCGAGCATGTCCTGGTCGAGCCGTGTGGACGCAACACGGCTCCTTGCATTGGACTCGCCGCGATGCAGTTGCTCGCGGTTGATCCAGACGCCGTGATGTTGGTCATGCCGGCGGATCATGTGATTCGCACGGCCGAACAATTTCAGCGGACGGTCGAGCAAGCCGCGGCTGTGGTTGCGAATGCCCCGCAGTCATTGGTGCTGTTCGGAGCGACGCCGAGTTATCCGGCGACCGGATTCGGATACATTCAGCGTGGTGCTGAGTTGAGCGATCAGCCCGGAGCGTTTCGAGTCGCGGCATTTCGCGAGAAGCCGGACTTGGCGACCGCTCAGCGATACGTCGCCGCGAAAGAATACTTCTGGAACTGCGGCCTGTTTGTGTGGCGAGCGGCCACGATTCTCGAACAGATCGAACTGCATTCTCCGGAAATCGGAACGCGGCTCAAGCGGCTGCAAGCGGCGATCGGAACGGCGAAATGGAACGAGACGCTGGCGGCGGAGTTTCCACAGATGCCGTCGATCTCGATCGACTACGCGGTGCTGGAACGAGCGGACTCGGTGGCCGTCGTGCCTGCGGCATTTGAGTGGGACGACGTCGGCAGTTGGCAGGCCCTGGCGCGTTTATTGCCAGCCGATGCGGACGGAAACGCGATCTCCGGACGATTCTGCGGACTCAATTCGACCGGCTGCATCGTGCGGTCCTCGGAGGAACATCTCGTCGCGACGTTCGGCGTGCGCGATCTCATCATTGTGCAAACGCCGGACGCAACGCTGGTCGCTGACAACCGAGATGAGAATTCCTTGCGACAGTTGATTGCGGAGTTGGAACGGCGCGGGCTGACAGGATTTTTGTAGGACTTGAATTCCAAAACACGATGGCCAGTTTAGCATTCGCGATGCGCTACGGAATCGCTTTCACCGTGCGCCGCCTAACGACAAAGTTCAGTTGCCGGGGCCGCCAGCAAGGACATGACGTTGTGTAAAACCAATATTGCGGTCCCGGTAAACTGCAACGCTTTGTTGAACCCGGCCCCAAACTCTTCAGATGTCGCAGTCATCTGCTGTTGGAACCCGCGCCACCAAGTCAACCGGGTCCGGGAATCTGTGAGGGATCAGCCCGATGGCAAAAGGCCAAGCGGGGCTGGCTCCTTCACTGCGTTCCGAAATGCTGTTCTTATCGAGGTCGTCGAAAAGTGACGCCAGCTTTGGACGGGCACCTTCTCTGGGCTCCAGCATGACGTCCATAAGTCCGTTCTCGACACAGTACTGGATAGCGAGTTTGAGATAACGGCGGAGGAGTCTCAACGGCGGGAATTTCTTCTTCTTGGCCATCCACTCCATGAGATCGAGCGCGTTCTTCGAACTGTTGCAAGAGCGGCACGCCACGACCAGATTGTCTGCGGAGTGTTTTCCGCCTTTGAACTGCGGGATCAAGTGGTCAAGCGTTAAATACGACTGGCTGCCGCAGTAGCAGCAAGCATCGGAAGCGTCCAATTTCTCCATCTCGTCTTTGAGGAAAGTTGCGATCTGGTGCGTGCCGCGCAACAAACCGTAATAGAGCTTGTTCCGAACGATATAGTCGATCTGCTGGTATTTGGGTTTGTCGTGTCGGTCTCCCGTGAAGGCCATCGCGAGGTTGGCATACGACCAAAATAACGATTCACCGACGGTCCTCGGAATGACAGTTGCCATGATTGCCTCAGCCGTGAAATAGGGCCGAACGTCAAAGCTAACCCGACGGCACAACCGGGCGCGAGAGACTTCCAATTCTGAATGCGAAGCGTATTTTGAATTGTGCGACAAGTGATGTCGTGTTTTCGGCGTTACGCAATGGCGTCCTGTGTCCTCTGAAGAACCGTTTCGTTCCGCTGAGGAAGTGAGTATTTAACGCCATCGAAGTTTACATGAAGGCCGGTTGAAGTTTGAAACGCGTATCCGTTATCCATCCAGTCGGTGCCTTGGAGATCATTGACGGCGATCTGAATAAGATACTTATGGACGGTGTATTTCGTGCCTTTGTCGTCACAAAGGATGAACGTTTCGGCTAGCTGTCTACGCTCTCTTGCCATGTGCATTCCTTTCATTGCCCAACAGTTTAAGTGAGCCGCACGCGGCCTATTTCTAGCTGGCCAAGTCGAGGTTCACTCGGAATTGTTCGGCAGATTGCCTTGGTTGCTCCGGAAAAACAAGACTCAACAGCCACAGGAATCGGCGGCTTGAATGTCGTCGGCCACGCGCGGTCGAACACGGTCGGCTGATCGACTGATTTCAGTTCGTTCTGCGTTCATCCCGGAGGGATTGCAGCTATTAGCCGGGGGTTGAGTCCGCAGCGGCGGACGATACCCCCGGATGGGACGGGTTCAAGTTGTCTCGCATCCCGGAGGGATGCCAGCAATGACATGTACTGGCACGCATCTTCCGTAGCTGGCATCCCTCCGGGATGCAAATCCGATCGCTGACTCTGAACCGGGGGTATCGCTCCGCTCAACCCCTGGCTAATGGCGGCGATCCCTCCGGGATCAACACAATCGACCGCGCCCAGCGCCGGCACGGATCACAGGCCAACCGCCAAACATTTACTCGGTCAATTCCAAGCACGGATCGAGGCCCATCCGTTTATACATCTGCATGCGGTGACGCTCGGCTTTGAGCAGATCTTTGCGTTGGCGGAGGTGTGTCTTCTCCAGGAACTTTTGCGTCTTCTTGAAGAAGGCGATCCAAGTGCGCGGTAGTTCGCCGATGGAATCCGGACGGGCTTGGCGGCGCTCGGCGTCGAGGTCTTCGGGTTCGAGGCAGCGGAGCAATTCGTCTTCGAGCGACAGGAAGAATTGGTAGCTGCCGGGGTCGCCTTGCCGAGCGGCGCGGCCGATGAGCTGGCGGTCGATGCGGGCGGAACTGTGCATCTCGGTGGCGATCACATGCAGGCCGCCGTTCTTGACGAGTTGCTCTTCCAATTGGATGTCGGTGCCTCGGCCGGCCATGTTGGTCGCCACGGTGACTTTGCCGACTCGGCCTGCGCGGGAGATGATCTCCGCTTCCTGTTCGTGGAAGTGCGCGTTGAGGATTTCAAACTCGATGCCTTTGTCGCTCAGCAGCTTGCCGAGTGCTTCAGACGCCTCGACCGACGGAGTGCCGAGGAGGATTGATCGGCCGGCAGCGATGATTTCCTCAATGCTCTTGAGGATCGCGGTCCGTTTGGCGTCCATCGTGCCGAAGACGCGGGTGGGCCAGCCGCTTCGGATGCAGGGCTTGTTCGTGGGGATCGGCGTGACGATCAGGCCGTAGGTTCGTTTGATCTCGCCGATGCCTTGCACGGCGGTGCCGGTCATGCCACTGATGTAATTGTAGAGTCGGAAGTAGCTCTGCACGGTGATGCGTGCCGCCTCGCCCGACGCGGCGGTGACGGGGACGAGTTCTTTCGCTTCGATGGCTTGATGCAGGCCGTCTTGCCACTTGCGGCCGTCCATGACTCGGCCGGTCCCCTCGTCCACGATTTTCACTTCGTTGTTGACGATGACGTAGTCCTTGTCGCGAATGAATGCGAACCGCGCGGTCAGCGATTGCTCGACGTGTTTGTAGATGCGTTCGGTATCGACCGAGTCGATCAGGGCAGGCTTCGCGAGCAGCAGCACTTTGCGGCAGCCGGCGTCGGTCAGATATGCGGAGCGGCGTTGCGGCTCGTAGACGAAGTCTTCGTTGGCTTCGAGATGCGAGATCGCTCGCTGACACCAACGGAAGAGGCTGACCGTGGCCGCGTCGTTGTGCATCGTCAGGCCGATGATCAGCGGCGTTCGAGCTTCGTCGATCAGGATGCTGTCCGCCTCGTCGATGAGCACTCCGTAGTGGCCGCGTTGCACGGGACGTTCGCCGTCGCCGCCTCCAGTCCCCTTCTGGACGAAGACGTTGGGCTTTTGATCGTCTTGAGCACCCACTCCCAGCCGCAGTCGATCGCGGAGGTAATCGAAGCCGAACTCTTTCGCGGTGCCGTAGGTGATGTCTTGAGCGTAGGCTCGCCGGCGATCATCGGTTTGATCGGGAGAAGTCACACAGCCGACGGACATCCCGAGTGCGGCATAGACCGGGGCCATCAATTCGCAGTCGCGTTTGGCGAGATAATCGTTGACGGTGATGACGTGATAGCCTCGGCCGGGGAGCGCTCGCAGGAACGAGGGCAACACGGCGGTCAGCGTCTTGCCCTCGCCGGTCTGCATCTCGGCGATGCCTCCCTCGTAGAGTCCGATGGCTCCCATGACCTGCACGGGATACGGAGTCATGCCCGTGGCGCGATGTGAGGCTTCGACGGCCAGAGCGTAGGCCTCTGGCATCAGCTTGAGCAGCGAGACTCCGGACTTCGCACGCCAGCGGACTTCGAGGCTGGCTTGCAGCAACTCGCGGTCGTCGAGTTTCTTGAGCGATGTGGCGCGTCGCCCAATGGACTGGGCGAGCGCACGCCAGCGCGATAGACGCGACGGAATGGGCCGTCCGCCTGCTTTGACCGTGTGATAGAGCCGTTCAATCGCCAACACGGGGCTGCTCCTTCAGACGTTGATCGAGGATGCTCGCAAGTTCGGACGGTTTGTAGCTCGCGACCGGGAGCCGTGCCAATCGGAGTTGCTGTCGGCAGTTTCAAAACCACCACGACGCGCCAGCGAGTGGTTGTCTTTCCAAGAATCCGGCCACTCGCTGGCGCGTCGTGCTAACTTTGAAATCGCTTCTGGCGGGCTGCACCGGTCGCAGTGATCGAGCCGATTGAATGGTTGTGGCCGTCGTTTAAGGCAGGATCGTGTCCCTTTGCCGACGCCGCTGAGCAGCGGCGCTTCTATTTTTGGGCCACGAAGGACAAAGCCCATGAACTACACGATTGCCGCTCCCGCGACTGCCGCCGATGTGAAGGACGATTTGCTGCGATTGATGCGGTCCAACTTCTCATGGGGAGAGCAGGCGGACGTCTGGTATCGCTGGGGCTACGAGCAATCGCCGTATCCCTCCAACGTCTGCTGGCTGGTCGAGACGGAGGCCCGCGAGCGAGTCGGTTTCACCGCCTTGATGCCGCGGCGCATGAAGGTCGGCGATGCGGTTTGCGAGGCTGGGCAAGCAGCGAATCTCAACGTGGCGGCGGAACATCGCAACGCGCTCGCGGCCGTCAAGCTGCAACGCGCGGTCGTGTCGCATGTGGATCAGAGCGAAATGGCTCTGGCCTTTGGGGTCACGAAGAACGCCGTCGCGGTCCTGTGCCGCGCGGGGTATCTCGATCTGGGCGGGATGTCGCGGTGGATCAAACTCTTCCGCACCGAGCACAAGTTGGCTCGGCGAATTCCGTGGAAGTGGCCGCGTCGAGCAGTCGCGGCCATGGTCGATCTGGGGCTTCGCATGCGAGCGACCGAGACCTTTCGGCGGCTCCCGGCGGGCTGGCAAGTGCTGTTCGATCCGCCGTTCGACGAGCGTTTCGATGACTTGTGGCGAGCGGCTTCGTCCAACTTTTCGGTCGCCACCGAGCGGACCAGCGAGTATCTCAACTGGCGATTCGGCCGCGATCCGCAGCTTCAATATCGAACGCTGGCGGTTCAGGACTCGGAAGGCCGACTGCGCGGATCGGTGATGTATTTGTTTCCCGACCCCGAAGAGTCGCTGCCGTTGGCCACGATTGTGGACTTGTTGCCTGCGGACTCGGAAGCGCTGGATGCTGTCCTGACGGCGTTGTGCCGGCAGTTGCGTCGCGAGGGAGCCGTCGGCGTGCAGACGATGTATTTCGGCTCGCCCTTGGTCGAGGCGGCGCTCGGCCGCTTCAACTTCTTCCGCCGTGAGAGCGAATTCCGAGTGTTGGCGTATCTGCATCCGAAGTTTCGAGATCGCCAAGCCGAGCTGTTGGACCCGACTCGCTGGCATGTGACGGATGCCGAAGCCAAGTTTTGATCGTCATCGGAAGCCGTCTTGTGGCGATTGGCGAGCAGTCGTAGCATCCGCCGCTTTTTCCGGAATTTGGGGCGGGACATGGTCCAAGGACGGACGTGGCTGATCAGAATTTTGCTGGTGGCGTTGGTCTTGCGACTGCTGACGGCGTACGTCGTGCAGCAGAAAGTCGGCGACCAATTGTGCCTCATCGCTGGCGATGCCGAAGGCTATTGGCAACTCGCTCGGAAGGTCGCCGCCGGCGAGGACTTTTCATTTGCCGATCCGCCTCGACGAGTGCATCGGATGCCCGGCTTTCCCGCCGTGTTGGCGCTGTCGATGAAACTGTTCGGCGAAAGCCCGTTGGTCGCGCGTTTTCTGCTGGCGGTGATCGGGACGGCGGCATGCGGCGCGGTGTATTTGCTCGGACGACAATTGTTCGACGAGCGAGTCGGCTTGATCGCGTGCGGGTTGACGGCGATCTCTCCGGTGATGATCGGGTTCAGCGTGCTGCTGCTGAGCGAGACGCTGTTCGCGTTGACTCTGACGCTGAGCGTCTGGTGCGCGGCGAAATGGTTATCGGCCGAGAGCCGACAGCCGACAGCCGACAGCCGTTATACCGTTTTTTGGTCGGTCTTCACCGGCGTCAGCATCGCGATCGCGACGTATGTGCGTCCGAGTTGGTTGCTCGCGGGGCCGATTCTGGCTTTTGTGGTGATCGTGCTGAGTTTCAAAAAACGGTATCACGGCTGTCGGCTGTCGGCTGTCGGCTGTCGGCTCGAAGCGGCGGTGATGTTGTTGGCCTTGTTCGGCGCGCTGCTGCCGTGGGCGTGGCGGAATCATTCGGTCTGCGGGCATTGGGTGTTCACGACGTTGTGGTCTGGGCCGAGCTTGTACGACGGGCTGAATCCCGACGCGAACGGCGACAGCGACATGACCTTCTTCGACCGCGACAACTTGATGGCGACGATGTCGGAATGGGACGTCGATCAGCACTACAAGTCAGCCGCGTGGCAATACGCCAGCCAGCATCCTGGGCACGCGATCGAGCTGACCTTCCGAAAGCTGCAGCGCTACTGGATGCCGTGGCCGAACGCGGAGCAGTTTGGCGGTTTCCTTCCAAAGCTGCTCGTCTTTGTGTTCTTCGTGCCGGTCTGTCTGCTGGCGATTCGCGGTGGGTGGCTCACGAGACAACGGACGTGGGCGTGGCTGCTGCCGCTGGGGCCGATTCTGTATTTCGCCGTGATTCATGCGGTGTTTGTTGGCTCGCTGAGGTATCGGCTGCCGGCGGAGTATCCGCTGTGTGTGTTGGCGGCGGTCGGGATGAATGATTTTGTTGTGCGACGACGTGGCCAGAAAACTGACGGATGAAAACGCTCGTTAAAACTCTGCTGTGGATGATCGTGCTGGTGATGGCGGGAGCCTACATCGGCCGTCGGGAATTGCTGCGCGCGTGGAATGGGCGGGACGCGGTGCTCAAACAGCAGGTTGTGGCGACGCTGCAAAAACTGTTGCCGGACGCGGAGCTTGGTCTCGACACGGTGCAGTACGACTTCGGACATGACATCGTGCTGACGGATTTCTCGCTGACGCCTCCGGGGGGCGACACGCCGATCGTGCAAATGCCGGAAACGGTCGTGCATATCAACCGCGACGCGCTCATCGAGCGGCAGCAGTTGGAAGTGCAAAAGGTCGTCATCAAGTCGCCTCGGTTGGAGATCGTGCGCGGGCACGATGGACGTTGGAATTGGGAATCGCTGGTGCCTCCGCCGAACCAAGAAAAGGGGAGCCTGCCAGAGATTCTGATCGAAGACGGCACGGTCGTCGTGCGCGTCGAACAGGCACCGGGCATCCCGCCGGGCGTGCTGACTTTGGAGCATGTGGACATCGAGCTGCTGCCGTCCGGGAAGCGTCAGTTTCAGATCACGGCGACCTCGCACTGTGAACATGCGGGCGGCATCAAACTGCAAGGCCGCTGGCATATTGACGACCACACGGGTCAGCTCGACGGCGAGTTGACGCAGATCACCGCTGGCCAAGAGTTGGTCGGCGTGGTCGCCAGTTTCGTCCCAGAGGTCCGAACGAAGCTGGCGGAGTGGGAAGCGAAATTTCTCGCGATGTTGTCGGCCCCACCGAATGCTCAAGGGGGGGGGGCATTCGCGATGCCGGCACCGGCGAAGAACGCGGGCGCGGCGGATTCGATCATGGGCTTAAAGGCCGTGTTCAACGTCGCCTTCCGAGTTTCGCGGCCGGAGCCGAACACAACACCGATGTTTCGCGTCGAGACGAGGATCGCCGATGGCGAGATCACGAATCCCGCGCTGCCGTTTCCGCTGCATCACCTGCGCGGCAAGTTGTACGCGGACAACGACCGCTTCGAGATTCTCGAACCGCTGACCGCTCACAACGGTGCCACGAGTTTGTCCATTGGCGGCAAACTGGAAGGCCGCGACGAGGGCTATCCCGGCCGCATCGAATTGAAGGTCAACAATGTCGTGTGCGATCAGCGACTGCGAAGTCGGCTGTCGGCGGGGTTCGGCCGCATGTACGACGCGCACCATCCGATCGGCGAGCTCAACCTGCACGCCTTCCTGGTGCATGAGGAAGGACGTTGGCGGCCGGAGGGTTTGCTGGTCACGGCGAAGGACTGCTCGGTCCGGCATGACGTGTTTTCGTATCCGATCGAGCATGTGAACGGCTCCATTACTCAGCAAGGCCGCGACCTGATCATCGATATGAGTGGCCTGGCAGGCGGGCGGCAAATCACGCTTGAAGGGATGGTCAACAATCCGGGGCCGGACGCGACGGTCCTGCTCAATGTTCGCACTTCCGACTTGCCGATCGACCAGACGTTTATCAACGCCTGCAATCCACAGATTCGATCGGCCATCCAGAAGATGCGGCTGACCGGATTGATCGACGGTATCGTGCGGCTGACGAAAGCGCCGAAACAACCGTTTATCCCGGTCATCGACGCGGTGCTCAGAAATGGGGCGATGAACTACGACGCGTTTCCCTATCCGATCGAGGGCATTACCGGTCGGTTGACCGCGTTTGGTCCGAACTTCGAATTCAAGGAAATGCTCGGCCGACATGGCGACACTCGCATAGAGGCGAAAGGTGACTACAGCAAGGTGAACCAGAACGTCGGCGAGTTGAACGTGCGGATCGTCGCGCAAGGTGCTCCGTTGGACGGAGCGCTGAAGGACGCGATGCCCGCTGCGTTGAAACAAGTCTGGAGGGAATTTCGCCCCACCGGATTTGTGGATGTCGTCACCGACGTGCATTGGCTGAGCGATCGGCCGGCGGACATTCGGATGTCGAGCATCGAACTGACGAAGGGGAGCCTGTCGCTCAAGATGCTGCCGTACCGCTTGGACGACTTGCGAGCCAGCCTCTCCTATGGCCCCGGCGAGAACGGATTACCCAAAGTGATCATCAAGTCGATCGAGGCTCGGCATGGCGAGACGAAAACCTTGGCTTCCGGCTATCAATCGCTGGAAGCGGACGGCAACTGGCGTGCTCACTTCGACAAGTTCACGATCGAGAATCTGACTCCGAATCAGGAGTTGCTCGACGCGCTCTCGCAGTTGCCGGGCTTGCGGCAGCTCTTTGCGAGCCTCGATCCGCAGCAATCGCTGCGCATCGACGGCGTGATGGATTTCAAGGGAGCCTCTAACCCCCAAGTGCCGATCACCGCCGCCTGGGACTTGGACACGTATTTCTCCGGCGGCACGATTCACACCGGCCTCGATTTCAAAAACCTGCGCGGCAAAGTGTGGTCCAAAGGAGAGTGGGATGGAGTCGAAGCGAAGATTGGCGGCAAGGTGGATTTTGCCTCGGCCCGCATTCTCGATTACGAGCTGTCCGAAATCACCGGACCGTTCCGAGTCGTGAAAGGCACGCTGCTTTTCGGAGCCGGAGATTCGCAGAAAGTCCCGCCGCTGGTTGCACAGCTTTTCGGTGGCACGCTGGAACTCGACGGCGCGGCCACACTGGCGGAGTCGCCCGAATATCAAATCGTCATGCGACTGCGCAACGCTCGTCTGGAACGCTTTGCCGCGCTGCATGCTCCCAAGCAACGCGACTTGCGAGGCGTCGTGAATGGCTCGGTTCGCTTGAACGGAAAAGGCAGCACACCGCAGGGGGTTGTCGGAGGCGGGCGAATGCTCATTACACGTGCCGCGCTGCTCGACATGCCGGTCATGTTGAAAATGTATCAGGGACTGAGCTTCACGCCTCCTGACGACTACACCTTCAATTCTGCGGAACTGAATTTCGACATTCGCAAAGCACAGTTTCAGTTCAAATCCATCGTCTTGAATGGAGATGCGATCAGCTTCGTTGGTGCTGGGACAGCAGACTTCGAGAGCAATGTGCGACTCAAGTTCTATTCGTTCCTGCCACGTAATCAGATCCCGATTCCGATCCTGCACGAACTGGTGGGTGCGGCGACTAAAGGCTGGGTCCGTGCGGACGTCACGGGGAAATTGTCCAATCCCAACGTCCAAATCAATCCCAGTTCGCAGATCGACGACGTGCTCAGAACGATCCCGCAAACGATCTTCCCAATGGGTCAAGGCATGATGCAGAAAGGGACCAGTCGGCAGTAGTGACTTTCGCTCAGACGTAACGGATTCGGCGAGCGGAGGACGTCCGTCCTCCGAGTTCGCGCGGAATTCAGATCAGTTTCTCGGAGGATTGACATCTCCCGCTCGCCGGTGGTGTTGCTCACTTCCAGCGTTCGTCCTCGAACGGATGCAGCATCTTCGCGATGCCCGGCTGCGGGATGTGATCGACCAACGCTTGAGCCAGCCGAAAATCTTCCTGCGATGTGATCTTCAGGTTCATTGGCGAGCACTCGACAACATGCACCGGCTGGCCGATCCGTTCGACCAACTGCGCCTCGTCGGTCGGCTGAAAAGTACCGCGCTGCGCGAACGCATCGAGCAGCAACTGCCGCCGAAAGACCTGCGGTGTCTGAGCCGCCCACAGCCCGTCGCGCGGCACCGTCTGCACGATGTGGCCGTCCGGAGCCACGAGTTTCAGTGTGCTGCTGATCGGCGTCGCGGGAATCGCCGCGCCGTATTTCTCGGCGGCGCGGAAGATCGCGTCGATCCACTCGTGAGCCACCAGCGGCCGAGCGGCATCATGCACCGCGACGAATTCGACATCGGCTCGCACTCGCGACAGCGCTCGCTCAACTGTGTCGGCTCGCTCGGTGCCCCCTTCAATCAGTTCCAAGTCGAGAAACGCGAGGTTCGCTCGGTACTTGTTCCTGAACCAATCGAGGTCTTCCGGCGAGAGCGCCACAATCCGTTGCACGACATCGTCCCGGTTGATGAAGGGTTCGAGCGCTCTCAGCCAGACCGGCCGCCCCTTCAAATCTTGAAACGCCTTCTTTTGTGGTGACGCCATTCCCAGCGCGGCCAAGCCGTCCCCTTTGGCTCCGGTGAAGCGAGTGCTCTTGCCTGCGGCGGGAAGAATCACAGCGAAGGTGGACATGGTGGGTGGCCCGTCGTCCGTTGTCAGTGGTCGGTGACGGCCAGTCAGTGTCATTGATCGGGCCGTCAACCCACAACTGACAACGGACAACTCACTGCTGACCAATGACAACGTCCGTTGCGAAACAGCATCAACGTGGCGTTGCCGATTCGCCACATCGCCAAGTCTCAATCTTCGAGGCATCGCAGAGTGCTCGGCTTTTCTCGGCGTTTTCAGGCTTCTTGACGTCCGTTTCAGAAAGTTGACGCGATTGGCATTGGCTTTGTTCAAGCGTTGGAACGGACGTAGGTCAGCCTTCCCAGGCCGACCCGAACGCTCACACCGCGCCGAATCCTGTTCGGGTAAGCCTGGAAAGGCTGACCTACTTGGAGTCACTCCATGAGCAAGCCGATCATCATTGTTTGCAGCCGCAATCCAATTTTCTCCTCTGATCTTTCGCTGGCGTTGAGCGAACGCTTTGACGTGCTGCTCAGCGACACCGTGCAAAAGGCAGGCGAGCTGTGCTTGAAGCATGCGGCACACGCCTTGGTCGGTGATTTTCAAGTCGCCAACGATGGCGGGCACGCTCAAGAATACGTCATCAGTCAACTTCGTCAGCGGCTGACCGACTTGCAGGTTCTCCTGCTGACGGCTGCGGACTGCCCGGAGCCGCTCGAACGACTCGTGGCTTGCGGCAACATGACGCATCTGCGCGGCAACATCGGCGTCGAGCAAGTGGCTGCCTGGGTCAACGAGAAACTTCCAACGCAAGCCGAAACGGTCAACGATATCGTCGCGCCACCGAGCGACATCAAAGAGCCAGATGGTACGCTGCACGGCATCAGTCGCAACTTTGAAACCAACACACCGCAGCTTCGGAGAATGTTGATCGAACTGGAGGTCGCTGCTCAGCACGACGTGACGGTGCTGCTGATCGGCGAGACCGGGTCAGGCAAGACGTTCCTCGCGAACTTGATCCATGAAGTCTCGCCACGGCGTCACGAGTCGTTCTTGCACGTCGCTTGCGGAGCGTTACCCAGTGAGCTGATCGAAAGCGAACTCTTCGGCCATGTGAAAGGCGCATTCACGAGCGCTCACGCCGACAAGGAAGGCAAATTCCTCGCGGCAGGACGCGGCACGATTCTGCTCGACGAAATCGACGTGCTCGGCCCGGAGCAGCAAGTCAAGATTCTGCGTGCGATCGAGACCGGCGAATTCGAGCCAGTTGGTTCCAACAAGACCTACAAGTCACAGGCGCGGCTAGTCGTCGCCAGCAACCTCGATTTGAAGCCGTTGGTCGAGAAGGGCCGGTTCCGTCCTGACCTGTATTACCGGCTCAACATGCTCAAATTTGAAGTGGCTCCGCTGCGCGATCGCAAGCCGGACATCGGGCCATTGGCTCGCAAGTTCGTGGCGCAGTCGGCCGCGAAGCACAACATCAAGATCGAACGGATCGACGATAGCCTGTTCGGTGCGTTGTATTCCTACCCGTGGCCGGGCAACGTCCGCGAGTTGGAAAACGTCATCCAGCGTGCGGTCATCTACTGCCGCAACGGCGTGTTGACTTCCGATCAATTGCCGTACGACATCCTGGTCGGAAACGCCGGGCCGACGAACGATCCTTCGGTCAACCTGGGGGGCACGTCGATGGCCAACAACAACGCCGCGACGCTCAATCGCCAAATCTCATTCACCGAACGCGACATCATCGAACAGACGCTGTTGAAAAATAATTTCAGCCGCACGAACACGGCGAAGGAACTCGGTATCAGCCGCGTGACGCTGTACAACAAAATGAAGAAGTACGGCATGATGCAGTGAGGAACCAGAAGGCAGAAAGCAGTAGGCAGTAGGCAGTGAATGTTTCTGCCTACTGCCTTTTGCTTTCTGCCTTCTGATTTCATTCAATCCCGTACTGGTCGAGTTTCTTTCGTAGCGTGTGCCGATGCAGGCCCAGCTTGCGGGCTGCCGATGTGCATTGGCCTAGCTCGTGCGTCAGCGTGGCGGACAAGAGCGGTGGCTCGACGAGGCTCAAGAAGCGTTCGTAGAGATCTTCTCGTTCTCCGTCCTCTCGCAATCGAGCGGCGGTCCATTGCTGAATGAGCTGCGAGAGCGCCGCGACGGGAGTCCCGTCAGAAGGGATTCCGGCAGGTGGAGCCGGCGGCGGGAATTGATCCGGTTCGATCTGCCCACCGCGAGCGATGATGACCGCGTGCTCGATCGTGTTTCGCAACTCGCGGACGTTGCCGTGCCACGGACGGCGGGCCAGCTCGGCTTCCGCTCGCTTGCTGAGCGTCGGCCGAGGGAGTTGGTTCTTGGCGGTCAAGCTGGCGACGAAGTGCTCGGTCAGTTCGAGCAGGTCGGCTCCCCGTTCGCGCAGCGGCGGCAGTTCGATTTGAAACGTCACCAGCCGGAAGAACAGATCGTGGCGGAACGCTCCGCTGCCGACCTTCTCGCTGAGATTTTGGTGCGTCGCTGACACCAATCGGAAGTCGATCGTGCGCGGCTTGTCGGAGCCGACCGGAACGATCTCGCCATGTTCGAGTGCTCGCAGCAGTTTGATCTGCAACGGCAGCGGAATGTCGGCGACCTCGTCGAGAAACACGGTGCCTCCCTGAGCTTGTTCAAGCAACCCGGTGCGAGGCGTGTCGGCTCCGGTGAATGCTCCGCGCACATGCCCGAAGAGTTCGCTTTCGGCCAACATCGGCGACAGCGCAGCGACATGGACCGGCACGAACGGCCCAGTGCTGCGCCGACTGAATCGGTGAATCGCTCGCGCGACGAGTTCTTTGCCGGTGCCGCTTTCACCACTGACTAGCACGCACGCTTCCGATCCGGCCACCAGCGCGATCTGTTTGAAAACGTCTTGCAGGGCAGGGGAGTGCCCCACGATCTGATCCTGCAATCCGGGCATCGCGACCGGCGGAACGGTTTCTTGCGGGCGGCGTCGCAACGCTCGGTCGAGCACTTTTTCAGCGAGAGAGAGATCGAACGGCTTCGTGAGGTATTCGAACGCTCCGTTCCGAATCGCATCGACGGCCGTTTCCAATTCGCCATGCGCGGTCATCACGATGATCGGCGCATCGGGCAGCCGCTCGCGCAACTGTGGCATCGCGGCGATCCCGTCCAGGCCGGGCAATCGCACGTCAAGAAATAGAGCATCGGGCTTCGGCGACTTCTCCGCTTCGCGCAACCCCGCTTCGGCCGACGAAGCGATGCGCGCGACATGGCCCAAACTCTCCACCAGCTTCTTCAGCCCCCAGCAGATGCTAGGTTCGTCGTCGATAATCAGCACATGAGCCATGATTGCCTCGTCAGAATCGGCGGGCAGTCTACAAGACACTGCGAACGCTCGCGACAGGTGACGAGAAGGGCCAAATTGGCGAGCGGGGGATGTCAATCCCCCGAGAAGTTTGGCGGGATCACTCGGAGGACTGACGTCCCCCGCTCGCCAGAGAGAAGGTGGCCTAAGGCCGGATGAGGGACTCGAACGGCCAAAGTGCTTCGATCAGCGATTCAACCAACATTCGCGTCCCTCACCCCGACCCTCTCCCAAAGGGAGAGGGAGAAAAATGGGACGAACACAATTCCCGTTCATCAGGTGACAATGACCGGGAGTGACCATTAAAGTCCTCACGCTCTCGAACGCAGTCATTTCCTTCTTCACACCTCAGACGCAAAAAATCCCATGAGTCAGGAAGCGACCGTCTACGTCGTCGATGATGATCCCGCTGTCCGCGATTCCGTCAGTGCCTTGGTGAATTCCGCCGGCCTGCGAGTGCAGACGTTTCCCTCGGCCGAGGCGTTTTTGGCGGACTACAAGCCTGAGCAACCCGGCTGCCTGGTGACCGACTTGCGGATGCTGGGCATGAGTGGTTTGGATCTGCTCGAAAAGCTGGCAAAGAGCGAATCCCCGCTGCCGGCGATTCTGATCTCGGCCTATGCCGACGTCCCGGCCGCCGTCCGAGCGATGGAAGCGGGAGCGGTCACGCTGCTCGAAAAGCCGTGCCGCAACGATCAACTCGTGCAGGCGATCCACAAGGCTCTGGAACGGGACGCGGCTCAACGAGCCACGCGGACGCTCCAGCATGACATCAAAGCCCGCTTGGCGACGCTCACGCCGGAAGAGTACGAAGTCATGCAACGCATGGTCGCCGGCAAGCTCAACAAAGTGATCGCCAACGAACTGCTCATCAGCCTGCGCACCGTCGAGACTCGCCGCCACAAAGTCCTGGAAAAGATGAAAGCCGACTCGCTGGCAGAGTTGGTGCGGATGGTGGTTGAGGTGGAGTGACTTGGCAGCTTGCTTCAAGCCGTGCGACGACGCTACTGCAATCACTTCTTGAAGCAAGCAGGGCGACCCGCTGCGCTGCCCAAGCCATGACTAAAAAAGGCGTTGTTCACATCGCGAATCGCAGCTACTCTGCCGAGCATCATGAGCACCATTGCAGAAATCGAATCCGCGATCGAACGTCTTCCGGCGAAGGAAGTCGAGGCACTGGCGGTCTGGCTGGAAGCGCGGAGAAAGCGTGGCGTGGCCAAACCTGTCGCGGACGCTTGGCTGAATCAGGCCCGAGGAGCAGCTCGACCGGGGCAGAGCACGGCCGACGTCATGGCTCTGACGCGCGGTGACGAATGAATGGCTTCTTGTTTGACACGAATGTGTTGCTCGACATCGCCACGGCAGATGAGACGTGGTTGAGTTGGTCCGAAGAGCAATTTCGCACAGCCGCCGAACAGGGGCCGATTCTGATCAACCCGATCATCTACGCGGAACTGGCTCCCGCGTTCGTCACACCAGCCAGCCTTGACCAGTGGCTTGATTCAACGGTCTTTGAGCGGCTGCCACTGCCGTATGCCGCGGGCTGGCTGGCCGCACAAGCCTTTGTGACGTACCGCCGCGCGGGAGGCGCGAAATCGTCTCCCCTTCCAGATTTCTACATCGGAGCACACGCCGAAGTGGAACGACTGACGCTTGTCACCAGAGACACGGCGCGCTACCGCACCTACTTTCCGAAGGTCGCACTCATCACGCCTCCAGAGCACGTTCAGGTTTGATGCGAAACGCGGTCATCGCGGCGGAACCAATGGGGATCATTGTTGTGTCGTGGAAACGAATCATCGCTTGGGATGGCATCCTTCCAGCCGCTGTTGTCGGTATCCCAACAATTGCGAGTTTCCTCTTTGGCCCAAACAACCTGTTCACTTTGTTGACCGCGCTTGCGCTGCCGATCATCGCCTCGTTCATTCGCGCTTCCGCCGCTCCAGAGCACCTTCGCCTCGTAGGCCCGCCTTGGCTGATTCGAAAGCTACTTTTTGCGGCTGCTATCGCATTCCTATTTTTCCTTGAATTGATGACCACTTTTACTCAACTCGCAAACCCGGCCGTTGAAGAGGAACTCATCCTACTCGCAGGTTACGTGATCTATTTCGGGATGATTGTCCTGACGTTTCGTCGGTTTCCGCTTTCGCTGCTACGAATTTCCTTCGATGACGACAGCACTATTGTAGAGTGACACGGACGTTTGGCACGCCCAGACCATCGGGATCGGCGTGGGAAAAAGTCGATCAACACGTCCTTCGATGACTCAGGGCGTGCCACCCTCGTTGGCTGATCCTCAAATGTCTTTCCCCAGCAGTCGCGCGACTTCGTAGACGTCTTTGTCGCCTCGGCCGGAGAGACAGATCACGACGATGTCGTCTTTGCTCCGTTGGCCGGCGGTCTTGAGTGCTTGAGCGATCGCGTGCGAGCTTTCGATGGCGGGCAGGATGCCTTCGAGCTTCGCCAGCGTTTGGAACGCGGCGAGGGCTTCGTCGTCGCGGATGTTGACGTAGCTCACTCGGCCGGAGTCTTTCCAATAGCTGTGCTCCGGGCCGAC